>NZ_JACUZX010000019.1:0-112441 GCF_014851575.1 Rhizobium sp. RHZ02 | reverse complement strand
GGGCACGCATTACGGCGCAGCTTATCGACGCAACCACCGGCGGGCATCTATGGGCGGAGCGGTTCGATCGCGACCTGACCGACATATTCGCTGTTCAGGACGATGTAACGCAGCAGATCGTCGACGCACTGGCGGTCAACCTGACAGAGGGCGATCGGAAAAGGCTGGTGCCGGGGCAGACCGGGCATCCCGAGGCGTACGACTGCTTCCTGCGCGGCCGGGAGCTGTGGCATCGCCTGACGAAGCAAACGAACAGCGACGCCCGCGACCTTTTGCAACATGCCGTCGAACTGGACCCGAACTTCGCCTCGGCGCACGCCTTTCTCGCCCTGACCCACGGGCTCGACTATTTGAACCGGTGGAGCGCGTCGCCGCAGCGCTCGATTCAGCAGGCCGAAGAGGCTGCGACGCTGGCGGTGGCACGGGATGATAGCGATCCCGTGGCCCACTGGGCACTGAGTGTGGTCAGGCTTTACTCACGACAGCACGATAGAGCTATCAGCGAGGCCGAGCGTGCAATAAGTCTCAATCCGAACTTCGCCGAAGGGCAGGTCAGCCTCGGGGAGGCACTTCTCTATTCAGGCAGATCCGAGGAGGCACTCGCCTGTTTCGATCGGGCCAGGATCTTGAACCCGTACTTTCCGGATGTCGTTCTCCACTTTCAGGCCTGGGCATGGTTTCAACTGCGAAGGTACGAAGAGGCCGTTAAATTGTTGGTGCAGCGCGTGACTCGCAATCCCGTCACCGACGTCTCGCGCGCGCTTCTGGCCGCCTGTTACGGACACCTCGGCCGTTTCGAAGAGGCTCGGGCGACGTGGCAAGAGGTGCTGCGCGTCAATCCCGACTACTCCTTGGAATACCGCCGCAAAGTCTTGCCCTTCAAGAACCCCGCCGATTTCGAGCTCGTCATGGAAGGCCTACGCATGGCCGGTGTCGTACAATGATGGGTGATAAATGTCCGATCTTGAACCTGTTCGCCACTTCCACGGAAGATGAGCAATAGCCGATGCCGGCTTAACCACCACCTGCAGCGTAATCGCTAGCAAGGTCTGCTTCGAGGAGTCTGCAAAGCCTCTCTGGCGGGCGTAGCTGCCGTCGAGCCCCAATATTTGCGACCCCCGTCAAAACATCTACGGCCGCCCCAATTCGCTGAAGAGGGCGCGACGGCTTTGTGTCGGCGCTGCCGCGGCCGGCAGGCTGGCGACACGCTGTTGGGCGATGGGCCATTGATACCACGGGTGGGACCGGCAAGCTGGTGATGGCACCGTGCGCTCATTGCGGAGTTCGAGACGGCGATCCACCGCGAACTCCAGATGGTAGGCATCGCGCGGGCCAGGCCGAGGGTCGGACTAGTGGCCAGGCTTGGCAATTATCCATGAAGTACAGCACAACATATACTAGGCTGATGCGACTCCATCGGATGCCGCAGTGGAAAAGAACAGAATGCTCGTGCTATTAAAGCTGACATTGGCACCGCTGCTCGTGGCTTTTGCTACCATCGTTGCACGACGTTGGGGTCCCAAGATTGGCGGCATCGTCGTCGGGTTGCCATTGTCCACCGGGCCGATTTTTCTGTTTCTAGCCGTTGACCAGGGCTTGGGTTTCGCCGATAGAGCGTGCGTCGGAATTTTGCTTGGTTTGATTGGTCTCGCAGGCTTCGCGCTGACCTACACTGTCGCATCTCGATACGCAGGATGGTCTTTTTCCATCATCGCCTCTGCGGTCACTTTTTTCGTTGTTTCAGCCATCACCAGCAGGTTGATGTTAGGCGGAGTGGTGGGGGCTGGTCTTGGTGCCTACACGGCTCTCCTGCTGGCCGCGTCGTTGATCCGGAGACCTCGGCTAGGAGCGAGGAGGCCAGGTTCGCCTTGGTGGGATATCTGGTTTCGCATGACCGCCGCCGCAGCGCTGACTTTGGCTATCACAACCGCTGCCGAAAGACTTGGACCGACGCATAGCGGGATAGTCGGAACATATCCCGTAGTAACTACCGTGATCATGACGTTCACCCATCGCCAATTTGGGCGAGAGGTCGCCATCGCGATGTTGCGCGGCACAGTTCTGTCGTGGATCGGCTTTGTAAGTTGCTTTGTGGTCATTGGATTGACCATCAAGCCATATGGACTAGGACCCTCGCTTGGCCTTGGAGCGCTCGCCACGGTGGTCACCACGCTGTCGGTGCTTTGGATTGATCGCTTGACGGCTTCGCGCATGCGAGAGACACCGCAGATTTAGGTTCTGGTGGCTTGGGGCGGTTGCGGGTAGGAACAAATGACGGTTGATCACTAGGTCTTGGGTTCGAAGGCGCTCCCCTGCAAGGGAGTGTGCATTCGGTGGCGAAAGAGAAAAGGTGGCACGAAGATTATGTGCGTCAAGTTCAGCAAATTGGGCGGTCATGCGGCTTGGCGCATAGCGAGTTTCTTGTGCTCTCGTAGGTCGTCCATGTTGATATAGCGATTGGCCTCCATCGACGCGCTCGTAGCGCTCCGATCAGTGAGTTGCGCGAAAAACGTCGTGCGGTCATCTTGCCAGCCATCCGCCATCGACAGGCAAGACGATGCCGTGGACATAGTCGGACGCCTGTGAGGCCAGGAACACGGCTGCGCCACCGAGTTGCGCGGGATCGCCCCAATGGCCGGCCGGGATGCGGGCAAGGATGCCGGCGTTCCGGACCGGATCCTCGCGAAGCGCGGTCGTGTTGTTGGTCACGAAATAGCCCGGCGCAATGGCATTGACGTTGATGCCCTTGGCCGCCCACTCGCAGGCCAGTAGGCGCGTCAGTCCGGCAAGCCCGCTCTTCGATGCCGTATAGGAGGGAATGCGGATACCGCCCTGGAAGGACAACAGCGAGGCGATGTTGATAATCTTGCCGCCACCTCTTTCCAGCATATGCCGGGCAACAGCCTGTGAGAGGAAAAAGACGCTCTTCAGGTTGATGTCCATGACCGCATCCCAGTCGGCTTCCGTGAAGTCGATGGCATCGGCGCGGCGGATGATGCCGGCATTGTTGACGAGGATGTCGAGCTTGCCAAAGGTCGCTACCGTTTCGTCGACGATTGCCTTTGTCGGTTCGATCGATCCAAGATCGGCCTTGATGGCGTGAAAGCCAGCACCGATCTTGCGAACCGCAGCCTCGGTTTCGTCCATCGATGAGCGGCCAACGGCAACGATCGAGGCGCCGGCAGCCGCCAGCGCCACGGCGATTGCCTGACCAAGGCCGGTATTCGCCCCAGTGACGACCGCCACCTGCCCGGAAAGATCGAACATGGTCATGGCGGGCCTCACTTGAGGAATTCGGCGCGATGTGGCGTAAACGTATCGATCAGCCGACCCTTCTCGAGAGCCTTGACCCCATGTACCAGATCGGGGGGAACGATGAAGCTGCCTCCCTGGTGCAGGGTTTCCGTCCTGCCGTCGATCGTCACCTCGAAACTGCCCTGTGCGATATAGCTTGCCTGGATGTGGGGATGGGAATGAAGCGCACCGACGGCGTCCTTCTCGAAAACGACCTCGACCATCATCATCTCAGGCAGGTAGGCCATGATGCGACGGGTCACGCCCGGTTCCGGACTGGTCCACTCGGCATCCTTGGCCGGCACGAAAAGATCACTCGCTGCCATATTCCCCCTCCTCACCTAAGATCTTCGATGGCGACAAGGTCGACGTCGGTGTAGTCGACGTTGTCACCGGCCATGGCCCAGATGAATGTGTAGCTTGATGTCCCGACACCGGAATGGATCGACCAACCCGGCGACAGGATCGCCTCCTCGTTCTTGACGATGAGGTGGCGCGTTTCGTTCGGCTCGCCCATCAGATGCACGACGCGGGCCTTTTCCGGCAGATCGAAATAGAGATAGGCCTCCATCCGCCGGTCATGCACGTGGCAGGGCATGGTGTTCCAGACAGAGCCGGCAGCAAGCGTCGTCATGCCGACGACGAGCTGGCAGGTTCTGACACCGTCCGGGTGAATGAACTGGAAGATCGAGCGCTCGTTGCTGGTTGCCTGAGAGCCGAGATCGACGCGCTTGGCATCTGAAATGCCGATATGCTTCGCAGGGTGACGGACATGCGCGGGGGCGCTGAGCAGGTAGAATTTTGCCGGTTGTTCGGCCGATACGGACCGGAATGTCACCGAAGCCCCCATGCCGGCATAGACCATGTCGCGGGTACCGGCCTGAAACTCTTCGCCATCGACGTTGACGATGCCGGCACCACCAATATTGACAGCGATCAGCTCGCGCCGGGCCAGAAGCGTATCGGTCCCGGCAGGCTTGATCGTTTCCAGTGAAAGCGGCGCGGAAGTCGGCATTGCACCACCGACGATCATCCGGTCGTAATTGGTGTAGTGAAGCTGGATGCGCTCCGCCACGAAGAGCGGCGGCAGCAGAAAATTCTCGCGCAGCTCTTCCGTACTGAACCGTGAGGCCGTCTTCGGATCGATCGCATAGCGGTTGGTAAAATCAGTGTGGCTCATCAAAAGCCGTCCTTCCGTCTGTGTTTCTCAGTTCGTCAGCGACATACTGACGGTGCCGCTTGTCATCTGCGGTGCGGAGCTACCAGCTTCTCAAGCATCGAGACCTCGTCTGCTGTAAGGTCTGTCAGGGGCGCGCGTACTGGACCGCTATCAAAGCCCTGCAGGCGCACGCCTGCCTTGACGGCGGATACCGCGTAGCCCTTGCGGCGGTTGCGTATCTCCATGAACGGGAAGAAGAAGTCACGCAGGATGCGATTGGTAGTTTCGGTCTTCCCGGCCCTTAGAGCCGTGTAGAATTCCTGTGCCAGAGCCGGTACAAAGTTGAAAACCGCCGACGAATAGGTCGTCACACCCGCGCCGAGATATGCATCCGCAAAGAGCTCGGCAGTCGGCATGCCGCCGAGATAAGTGAGCCGGTCGCCGATGGTTGCTGTGATCTGTCGTACCAGCCCGATTTCGCCCGAGCCATCCTTGAAGCCGACCAGATTGGGGCAAACCTCGCAGAGCCGTGCAAGGGTATCGGCCGACAGGATGGCGTTGTCGCGATTATAGACCATAACGCCGATGTCGACCGCGTCACAGACCGCCTTCACATGTGCAAACAGGCCGTCCTGGCTGGCATCGATAAGATATTGCGGCAGCAGCAGAATGCCGTCGGCCCCCGCCTCTTCGGCCAATCTGGCGATCCGGACGGCCATCTTTGTGCCGTATCCGCATCCCGACACGATCGGCGTTGCGCCCGCTGATGCCTTGGCAGCACGCACCACCTCCGGCACCTCGTCGGGGGTTAGCGAGAAGAATTCGCCGGTACCACCGGCGGCAAACAAAACACTCGCGCCGAAACCGGAAAGCCAGCCGACATGGTCTTCGTAGACAGACCGATTAAACCGATCGTCGTCGTTAAAAGGGGTGACGGGGAAAGAAAGAAGGCCAGCTCCAAGAGCAGCCTTCAAAGAAATGGGGTCCAGTGCCATGGATATCCTCCGGACAGAACGAGAGTCGATGGCAGTGAAACTAGCAGAGATATGATGACTGTCAATAACTCATCATACGATAATTGAGATCACTCAGCCGCGCTTGATGAAATTCCGGTAGCGCTGTTGGCTTCCCTTCAGGTGGAGACGCATCGCCTCTCGCGCCGCGGCCTCATCCTGGTCCGATATCGCCCGGGCAATTCGCAAATGCTCGGATTGAATCTGCTGCAGGTACTCCTGCGAGGATCTCTCGGTATCACCCTCAGCCAAGACGCCCCTTGGAATGATCTGCTTGCCGACCAGCTGTAAAAACTCACGAAAACGGGGATTGCTGGTGGAATCAGCTATCGCCAGGTGAAACGCCCTATCTGCCTCGACCGTCGGCTTTTGATCCTGCTTCAGTCGCTCGATCTCGTCATAGGCCTCAAGAATGGCCTCTTCCTGGGCCGGCGAACGCCGTATGGCCGCAAGCCCGGCGGCCTCGATTTCGATCGCGGCCCGCAGCTCAAGCATTTCAAGCAACGAGGAGATCTTATTGGGATCGGCGCTTTTGAACCCGTCATAGGCGCCGGCCGGAGGCGTCAGGACGAAGACGCCGACCCCGTGGCGCGCTTCGACCAGTCCGTCGGCGCGTAGCGATGCGATCGCCTCGCGGATTACCGTTCGGCTGACCTCGTATTCCTGCGTCAAACCACCTTCCGTTGGCAACCGATCGCCGGGCTTCATGGCCCCTGACGCAATCGCGTCGCGCAGGCGGCGCGCCACCATTTCCACTAACGTTTCACCGCTTTTGCGTTGCTCTGGCCCCGTCTGCTGAACCACATTGCGCCCCATATTTGTCCCCGCCCTCTGTCGATCTAGACATCCCGAACGACGCCCGTCTGTCAAGAGATTGCAAAAATCCGATTGACCAGAACGCGTCAGACATATTATGACATTAGTGACGCCGTATTACAAGTAAGCATCCGGAGGCCTTCGGCAAAGGCATCGCCGCGCACGTCAGCACCAAAACAGTCCAGGCGATGACGCGACAGGACTGTGGATCGAACCTTCGACATTTGCCGTATTCCGCCACCGGCCGGACACAGAAAGAACCTGGAGGAGAAGACTTGAAGATCGTCGATATTAACGTGCGCGTCTTTGCGCACACGACCTATCGCCACGCCGACACGGCTGGGCATGCGCATCCTGGGCCGGCTCACAAGGTCAACCTTGCGCTGCTGACGATCGTCGCAGACGATGGCACCGAGGGCTACTGCTTCTCCCCGCCCGAAATCGTTCGTCCGCATGTCCTCGACAAGTTCATCAAAAAGGTCCTGATCGGCCAGGATCCATTTGATCGCGAGAGACTCTGGCAGGAACTCGCCCATTGGCAGCGTGGCAGTGCTGCGCAACTGACCGACCGGACCCTTGCTATCGTGGACTGCGCGCTGTGGGATCTCGCCGGACGTAAGCTCGCTATCCCCGTCCACAAGCTTATCGGCGGCTATCGCGACAAGGTGCGGGCCTATGGATCGATCATGTGTGGCGATGAGCTCGAGGGCGGCCTTGCGACGCCGGAAGACTACGGGCGCTTCGCCGAAAAGCTGGTAAAGCGCGGCTACAAGGGTATCAAGCTGCATACCTGGATGCCTCCGGTCTCGTGGGCACCTGATGTGAAGATGGATCTGAAGGCCTGCGCGGCCGTGCGGGAGGCCGTTGGTCCCGATATCCACCTGATGATCGATGCGTTTCATTGGTATAGCCGGACCGAGGCGCTCGAACTTGGCAAAGGCCTGGAAAAGCTGAGCTTCGACTGGATCGAAGAGCCGATGGACGAGCAAAGCTCGGCCTCCTACGCCTGGCTTGCCGCCAATCTCGATATTCCCGTTCTTGGTCCGGAGAGCGCTGGTGGAAAGCACTTCAGTCGCGCCGAGTGGATCACCTCGAATGCCTGCGACATCCTGCGGACAGGCGTGCACGATGTCGGCGGCATCAGCCCCGCGATGAAGTCGATGCACCTTGCGGAGTCCTTCGGCATGTATTGCGAAATTCATGGCAACGGCGCCCCGAACCTGATCGTCGCCGCCTGCAGCAAGAATGCCAAGTGGTACGAGCGGGGCCTCTTGCATCCCTTCCTCGAGTATGATGACGGCTTCGAGTATCTGAACGCGCTTGTCGATCCCATGGACGAACACGGCTATGTCCACCTTTCCGATAAGCCGGGTCTTGGAGAAGACATCAACTTCGCCTTCATCGAGGCGAACTTGGTCGCATGAACAAGAGGGGCTGGCGAAGCGTCGTTTGTCAGCCCCTTAGAGCCGCATCGAGCCAGTTGAGCGCAGCGTCCTGCTCTGGGATGGGAAACTCGTGGCCGCCTTGCCAGATGGTCGTTTTCAGATTTTGCATCCCCTTTCCGGCCGACCAGAGCTCACGCAGACGGCCAAACGCAGCCTCAACGACGGCTGGAGGGAAATGCCGGTCCTCGCGCCCGCTCAGAAAGTAGCCCGGCTTCGGCGCTGCAAGGCCGGCAAAGTCGGGATAGTCCAGCTTGCCTGCGATCTGTGGATGCAGCATGTAGAATGCCGATTGCCCGCGCAACTGGTTGCCGCCGGTTTGCATGAGCCCCTCCAAGGTGCCCATCCAGCCGATTGCACAGAAGGCCGCAATGTCGGCAGAAAGAGCTGCGACCTGCCAGGCGCGGTACCCGCCAAAGGAAAATCCGTAACTTGCCACGCGCTTCCGATCAACCGCTGGCAACTCGCCAAGAAATTTGGCGGCTGCGATATCCTCCATGGCAACGACTGAGGCGAGCGAGACGCCGAACTGCATCAGGTTGGCGGCAAGCGCCTGCTGCGCTTCGTACCCGTTACCGCAACGGCTTGACCAGCCGAGCGCATCGACGCTGAGAACGACATAGCCACGCCGCGCCGCCTCCTCTCCAGGGAAACGTCCCCCATAGAAACGATCTGCCCACGCCTGCGCTGCTTCCCGCGTCGGGCTATCTGACGGCGCAGGGGCTACCTTTTCCTTGCCGATATCAAAGGTCGCACCGTGATCATGCAACATCAGCAAGGCTGGTGCAGGTGTCTGTTGGTGTGGCAGAAGGAGAAGGGCCTCAGCCACCTCGCCATTGGAAAATCGAAGGCTCAGCCGTCTGCCGGCAAAAGACGAGCAATCCCATTGCGCAATCGTTTCCACCCGGTCGACATGGCATGCGTCAGGATCGATCGACTGCACGACATAGGCCAATGTCGAGGAACGCCACGTCGCGAAGTCGACTGAAGAGCCGCCAAACCTCAACGGAAATGCTGACGTGTCGCGATGCCGTCGAGCGATGGAAGCAAGATTGTCTCGATCGATCATTGGCCTTCATCCGTATTGCCCGGCGCTGCCAACCTCACGATTGCGCCGCTTGGCGCCAGCTCAAACGGCCTGGTCGTACTCGACACTGGCTCGGATCAATTCCCTTGCGTAGGGATCGGTCGCCCGCCCCGTCGAAAGGACCGCACGGTCCAGGATCTCGACGATGCGTCCATGCTGCATGACCGCCAGCCGATCGCACATATGGTCGATCACCGCGAGATCATGCGAGACGAGGAGATAGGTCAGCCCCTTGCGTGCTCTAAGCTCGGAGAGGAGGTTCAGCACTTCTGCCTGAACGGACACGTCGAGGGCCGAAGTTGGCTCGTCGAGCAGCAGGACGGAAGGATCGAGGATGAGTGCGCGTGCGATGGCGACGCGCTGGCGCTGCCCGCCGGAGAGCTCGTGCGGATAGCGCTGGAGAAAGGCGGGAGTGAGCCCGACCTCGATCAGCGCCTGTTCCATGCGTTCTTGATGGCGATCCATACGCTGAATACGCAAGGGCTCCTGAAGCGCGGTTTGGATCGACTGGCGCGGGTGAAGCGATCCGTAGGGGTCCTGGAAAACCATCTGGACGGTACGGCAGTATTCGTCCTGAGGCGTATCGCGGACGGCTTTGTTGTTGATGGCAATCCTACCATCCCACGCGTTCAGCAGGCGGGCGACACACCGCAGGACCGTCGACTTGCCCGAACCAGATTCTCCGACAAGCCCGAAGGACTCGCCCTTGTCGACGCTGAAGTTCACGCCCCCGAGAATGCGCTTTGCGTGAACGCCAAGGCCGAGCGAAATGGATAGATTCTCAATCTCGATCGCGCTCATGGTGTACCCTCAACTGTTGCGACTTTGATGGTCTGGCTGCGGCTCAAGACAGGCAGTGGGCGGCGGTCACCGCCGATGTGAGGCTGCGCTGCCAGCAATCCGCGTGTGTAGGGATGTTCCGCGTTCTTCAGGTCGCGCGCCTGCCGTTCCTCGACGAACTCGCCCGACCGCATCACCAGAACGCGGTCACAGAAATTTCGGACCAGGTTGAGGTCATGGCTGATCATGATCAGCCCAATGCCCTTACTGATCACCAGGTCATTGAGGATCTTCAGCACCTGCATGCGCACCGTGACATCGAGCGCTGAGGTCGGCTCATCGGCGATGATCAGCTCAGGCTCGGGGATCAACATCATCGCGATCATGATGCGCTGCCCCATTCCGCCCGAGACCTCGTGCGGATAAAGACCGAACACCCGCTCAGGATCACGAATCTGCACCGCCTCCAGCATTTCAAGCGTGCGTTGCTTGGCCGCGCCGCGTGAGGCGCCACTGTGTATGCGATAGGCTTCCGCAACCTGATCGCCGACCCGGTGGACTGGATTGAGAGAGAATTTCGGGTCCTGCAAGATCATCGACATACGGCGTCCGCGGACCTGCAACATCTCTTTCTCGCGGCAGGTCAGCAGATCGGTTTCACCGAATTGCATCCGCTCAGCTGTAATTTTGGCCGTCGGCAGAAGCTTCAGTAGCGCCCGACCGATGGTGGATTTTCCCGATCCGGATTCACCAACGATACCCAGCCTCTCTTGCCCGAGCGAGAACGAGATTCCCTTGACAACCGGGTTGTCACCTTTGCGGCCGCGATAGCTGACATGTAGATCGCGGACATCGAGGAGATTGGCCATGTGACGTTCCTCACTTCTGCTTCGGGTCGAGCACGTCGCGAAGACCGTCGCCCAACAGGTTGAAAGCAAGACTGACAAGCAGGATCGCGCCGCCTGGAAACGCAACGAGCCACCAGTTGTCCAGCATGTAGCGCCGGCCCGTCGCCATCATCGCACCCCATTCGGGCAAGGGCGGCTGCGCGCCAAGTCCGAGGAAGCCGAGGCCAGCAGCAGTGAGGATCACCGTCGCCATGCTCAAGGTAATGCGGACGAGGACCGAGGGCAGACACATGGGCATGATCGACTTTACGATAATTCGCAGTGGCGAGGCTCCTTGCATGCGCGAGGCAGCGATATAGTCCGCCCCGCGAAAGGTCAGCGTCTCGGCTCGTGCCAGACGGGCAATCGGTGGCCAGGCAGTAAGCGCTATGGCGATGATCGCATTCTCCAGGCCCGCGCCCAATGCCGCGACAAAGGCAAGCGCCAGGATCAGGCTCGGAAACGACAGGAAGATATCGGTAATGCGCATCATCACCGTATCGCACCACCCGCCGAAGTATCCGGCTGTCGTTCCAACCAGAAGTCCGACCGGGCCAACGATGATAGACACGATGAAAATGAATGTCAGGCTGATCCGGCTTCCATAGACGAGACGGCTGTAGACGTCCCTTCCCAGTTCGTCCGTTCCGAACCAATGAAGGCTGCTCGGTCGGCCGAGAGCGTTGCCGAGGTCGACGACATTGGGGTCATGGCTGGCGAGAACGGGAGCAAGCAGCGCAGTCAACAGCAGTATCGCGACGACGATGACGCCGAAGGCAGCTGTTGGGTTCGCCAGCAACTCGCCGATGACCGCGGCGAACCGTCTGGCCGCCATGACAACAGGTCCGTTGCGACGCTCAGTCAAAACAAGATTGCTCATTTCAAGATGTCCTGGTGCCATGTCACCGCGTCCTTGGATCAAAGATCTTGTAGAGTGCGTCTGAAAGCAGGTTCAGCGCGATGAAGATAACGCCCACAAGCAGCACGCAGGTCATGACCGCGTTCATATCGCCGATGAGCATGTTGTTGGTGATGTATTGTCCAAAGCCCGGCCAGGAGAAGACCGTCTCAATCAGCACCGCCCCTTCGAGCAGGCTGCCATATGCCAAGGCAACGATGGTGACGAGCTGAACCCGGATATTGGCAAAGGCGTGATGCCAGATCGTCCGGCCCTTCGACAATCCCTTCACTCGCGCCGTCGTAACATACTCCTGCCCAAGCTGGTCGAGCATGAAACTTCGCGTCATCCTGGTGATGTAAGCCATCGACGAGTAACCGAGAATGCTGGCGGGCAGGATGAGATGGTTGAGCGCATCGCCGAAGACCTCCCAGTCGCCAGCGATCGCCGCGTCAATGAGCATGAAGCCGGTCGTCTCCGGCACAAGGCCGATATAGTAGTCGGAAATCCGCCCGCCGCCGCCCACGAGCCCAAGCATCGCGTAGAAAATAATGAGGCCGATCATGCCCGTCCAGAAGATCGGCATTGAATGCCCGATCAGCGTCAGGAAGCGGATGATGTGATCGGCTGGCCGATTACGATTGATCGCCGCGAAAATACCGAGAGGTATCCCGAAACCAGCCCCACAAAGAATGGCGAAGGTGGCAAGTTCAATCGTAGCCGGCATGACATGAGCAATGTCGCTGATGACCGGTTGCCCCGTGCGGATAGAAACTCCGAAGTCGCCGCGCACCACGTCCCCGACGTAGCGGATGAACTGTGTATGAAGCGGCAGATTGACCCCCAACCGCTCTGCGACCAACTCGTAGGTGGCGCGATCCGCCTCCTCCCCGACGATCGCTCTCACCGGATCCACCGGCATCAGACGACCGATGCAAAACGTCAGGATGAGGAGGCCGAGCAAGGTCACCATAATGGTGCCGGCCTGCCGCGCGGTGGCAAAGATGCGATCATGGCTCATTGCTGGATCTTTCATAGTCACAAAATGGCATGTGCGACGGGACACACCCGTCGCACGTGTTGGCGGCCTAGCGTTCCTTGGTGACCGTACGCAATTGCGTCGACCACGACGGATTAAGCGCCAGCCCTTTGATATCGGCGCGCACGCCCACGGTATCCACCACCTCGGAGAAAGGCTGGATCGCCGGTACGAGGTCGGCATAATACGCCTGGATATCGCCGTAGAGTTTAGTCTGAGCAGTCTTGTCGGCTTCAACCTGTGCAGCATCGATCATGCTGTTCAGCTTCTCGTCGAAAAACGACGTGCGCCAACCCTGGAAGTTCGTCAGCTTTGCCTCATCCGAATTGTTCGGGTTGTAGGCGATAGCGCGCAGATTGGAGTCGGGATGCGGCAACTGTCCGCCGCCGCCGCGACCGACAAGCAACTCGAATTTGCGTTCGCGCATCGCGCCATAAATCTGATCGCCGGACCCGGTGATGACTTCGGCCTTGATGCCTGCCTGCGCAAGTGTTGCCTGGAGAGCCGTTGCGAGGTTCAAGAACGGCGCGTCCGAAATACCGCGGAGCGTCGTCAAAAAACCGTTCGGATAGCCTGCTTCGGCCAGCAGCGCCTTCGCCTTCTCGACATCGAGCTTGTAGCCGGCATCAGGCAATGCACCGAAGATGCCGCTCGGGATCGGCCGATCGCGTAGCTTGCCGAAATAAGGCAGGACAGTCTTGTCGAGACCCTGATAGTCGATCAGATAGCGAAGCGCCTCTCGAACCTTCGGGTTCTTGAACTTCTCATCCTTCATCGACACCGCAAGGTAATAGAAGCCACTGCCACCGATTGTTTCGATCTTTACGTCCTTGTTGGCTTCCAGCGACTTGAGATCGGCGGCCGACATCGAGAAGGCAATGTCGATATCGCCCTTCTCCAGCATCAGGCGCTGGCTCTGCGATTCAGCCAGATGACGCATGATGATGCGGCGCATCGCCGGCTTGTCGCCCCAGTATTTGTCGTTGCGATCAAGAACGACGCGCTCGTTCGAGCGCCATTCACCAAGCACGAATGGTCCCGACCCCGCTGAATGCGTCGTCAGCCAGGCGGCACCCTTGTCACCGTCCTTTTCATTTTCCGTGACAGTCTTGCTGTCATAGATCGATCCCGGGCCAACGATGCCCAGCGTCATGATGATAAGTTCCGGGTCAACCTTCTTGGGAAGCGTGATGACCACGGTCTTGACGTCCGGAGCGGTGAAGCTTGCCTCGGCGTTGTCGGCAGTAAACCCATGGGTCTTCAAAAACGACGCCTGGGCCAGGTTCAGTGACATCAGCCGCTTCAACGACCAGACGACGTCCTCGGACGTGACGGAGTTGCCGGAAGCAAAGGTCGCCCCGTCTCGCAAGGTGAAGGTAATCTTCGACTTGTCATCGCTGACGACCCAGCTCTCCGCGAGTTGAGGTGTGACCTCGGACCTGTTGACAGGATCGAGTGAAACCAGGTTGTCGTATATGTTGGCGAGAACCTGGACCGTCTCCTTGCCGGTAATGGCCGCCGGATCCAATGTCAGGATATTGTTCATCGAGAAGCCGACAACAAGCATGTTTGGCGGCGTTTCGGCACGGAGCGGTGCGCTCCAGCATGCTGCGCCGATAACCGCTGCAGCAATCATTGCCTTCATGTGATACATCGAAAATCCTCCTTTGCCGACTCCCGATCGACTGGTGATACTATCTGTCATCATATCTCATTAGTCAAGTTGTATGATATGCCCACACAGCAGCGATCCGTATTTTCGCAAGCGGGCGGCAATTGCCCTGACGGTCAGAAACACCTCCCGATAGCAAGAGCGCATGGAGAGCAACTCGCGGGCAAGTTCCGTGCCGCGTGCAGTCGACCTGCTCAAGAACGGGTCGCTGAAGACCTATCCGGGCTACCCCCATGGCATGCTGACCACACATGCAGATGTCCTCAACCCCGACCTGCTCTCGTTCATCAGGTCTTGACCACTCGACCGGACCGCGGCCTTCACCCCACGTCGGCCGCGCGATCTGTCACCCGGCAGTGCCGGGTGACACCTGTCGCCATCGACATGCCAGCATGGCTGGCGTTGCTGTCGTCTTTGAGTTTTATGGCGCTCAACTCAATGGCAGCTTTTGGGACACTGACCATAGACCTGCTCGGTGCCGCCGTTGTTGATGACTGCATCGTTGGTCGCGTCTGCCCAGATCCGGTGAATGTTGCATCCGAGGCTAATTTCCTGGCGATGGCGGCCGCGATGGCGCGCCGAACGAGAAGAGTGATATGTCCCTCGATCGTAGCCTTCGAAGGAGGATTGATTAGGCCGTCGCTTCTGAACCTGCCGTTACATCTGATGGCGGTGCAGTCGAAGTTTCGTTACGAACCTTTGGTTTCTCAAAACGACCAGCAAATGCGAACAAAGACAGGATGAGCCGCTTGATCGAGAGGTGCCGGGAAATGCACCGCGACTCCGAGAGCCCGGCTGTAATGTGGCCAAGATCAAAGCTCAGTTAGCCTTGGAAACGTCGCCGGCTTCAAGGCATCAGCTATCATATCTCCTAAAAGCCGATGCAAGCTGTGCGGTGCTCATGTTCATATGCAAGCAGCTGGCGATGTCGCAGATGCCACTGTTGTTTCCGTCCACAATGGCGGAGCCAAACGCGAGGCAAAGACTCCGTTGTTGTGGCGCGCTTCAGTGATGATATCGACAAAACTCACGGGACCTCCGTTGTCGCGAATATCTAGCCATTTGTCCCCGACAGCGGTCCTTTGGCCGCCACGGACGACCAATTCATTCCTCTTGAAGTCTTCGTCGCTCATGCTCGACTTCCTAGAGTGTGAGGGCGATATTCCACTTGAAGTAGATTGCTTGCCCAGGCGCCAGACGAAATCCCATTTCCTGCGGGATCACCGATCGGACGACTTTTCTCCTTCATTGCGCATAGTCGCCTAGCCGCCTACTGGCGAGCCACCCGAAGGAGGCCCCGAATTACTCGGCCTCAATGGATGCGTTTGACGGCTGGATGAGCCCACGACCCTTTTCACCGCTGGGCCAGGTCCCACATGGAGCGACAGCCGCCTTTGGACGCGTTTACCAGTGGCGCGTTGACGCGAAAATTCGAGAAATAATGTCGAGTTGTCAATTGGCCAGCGGCTTGCGCGATGAACGGAGAAGCGGCCGTGAACCTTAGCTCGACAGATCCCATGCAGACCGCAGTGTGCATCACCCCTTCAAGCTTGGCCGCAAACGCAGGGTGCATCGGAAGCAGTGAAACTTCTGGTTTGGGGCCGCCGAGTGACGGCGACCCTAATGGAGAGGTCGCAGGAGTTACGCTGCCTGTGCAACATCATCCCGGTGGTGAATCTCTGTTCCGAGCACTTTCAGGCATTCCCGGATAAATGCGGCGAGCGCCGTCCATCCCTTTGCGGATACCATCGTGCCGTCAACGTAGGCCTCGGTCGGCGAAAGGTCGATATAGGTACCGCCTGCGAGTGTGACTTCCGGCTCGCAAGCGCCGAGCGCACCGACTTTCTTCCCGCGCACGACGCCGTCGACCGCAATAAGAATCTGCACGCCATGGCAGATCGTGAAGATCGGCTTCTGCTTCTCGTGGAAATGACGGACGATGGCCTGCACACGTTTGTCGGTGCGGATGTATTCCGGACCGCGGCCACCGGCAGCATAAACGGCGTGATATTGGTCTAGCTGCACCTCCGCCTCTGAGAATGTCTTGTTGATGGTGAAGAAGTGCCCGAGCTTCTCGGTATAGGTTTGATCGCCTTCGAAGTCATGAAGCGAGGTCTTGATGAGATCTCCGGCTTTCTTGTCGGGGCAGATGACGTGGACCGTATGGCCAACTGCTTCCATCGCCTGCTGGAAAACGTAGATCTCGTACTCTTCGGTGAATTCACCGGTCAGCATCAGTATCTTCTTGCCTGGCATGATTTACTCCTCTTTGTTCATGCGGCGGGGTGGCTCCTTGCCACCCCTGTTTCTATGATTAGAACGGCGAGTCCGGGAAGTAATACTCCTTCGCATTCGCCTGAGTGATGAGAGGCGCGTCGAGCTTGACGTTTCCTCTGGTGGGAGCCTGTCCGACCAAGTTGGCGACCGTCATGTAGATCGCGGTCTTGATCATCGCTGGCGGGTATGGCGTTTCGACCGGGGTCATGGCGTCTCCGTCGATGACCTTCTTGACGATGTCCTTCATGCCATTGCCGCCGAGTGCCAGCTTGATATCCTTGCGCCCGGATTCCTTGACCGCTTCGAGCACCCCAAGCAGCATGTCGTCGTCGTTTGCCCATACGGCGTCGATCTGAGGGTATTTGGCCAGATAGTCCTGCATCAGCTTGAAGGCTTCATCACTGTTCCAGTTCGCATACTGGATGTCGAGTACCTTGAGGTCAGTGCCCTTGATGGCGTCCTGGAATCCTTGAATGCGCTCGTCATCGATCACTGTCGGAATTCCCCGCAACACGACGAGGTTCCCCTTGCCGCCCAGCTTGTCGATCATGAATTTTGCAGTGTTGCGTCCGACGGCGATGTTATCGCCAGCCAGGTATAGGTCCTGGATCGTTGGATCGTTCAGGCCCCGGTCGACGACCGTGATGAAGGTTCCCGCATCCTTTACCGCCTTGACGGGGGTCGTCAGTTCCTCGGACGTGTAAGGCAAGATCACCAGAGCATCGAGTTTGCGTCCGGCCGACAGATCCTCAAGCGCGCTCACCTGCGCCGTTGCCGAAGGCGAGGTCTTTACCACCACCTCCACGTCCGGAAACGCGGCATTGATTTCCTTTGCTGCGGCCTGCGCGTGATAGACGATGCCTGCCGTCCAACCGTGGTCGGCAGCCGGGATCGACACTGCCACCACTTTCTTGTCGGCGCCGAATGCGTGACCCGCGAGCAGCACCGTGCTTGCGGCGAGTGCCACAACCCATTTCCTCTTCAACATTCATTCCTCCCAGAATAGGACCGACAAAATTCATTCGCCGCGCGGTCCGGACGCGGATTATTTCGAGAACCTCTGAATGAGCATCGCGATGATGATGATCACGCCCTGGACGCCCGCCACCAGGTATTCGGAAACGAAGTCGGACAGCACCATCAGGTTGGCGATGAGTTCAAGGATGACCGCTCCGGCGACCGTGCCCCAGACGTGACCCTTGCCGCCGCGGAGTGCGGTTCCGCCGATGACAACTGCCGTGATGACTTGGAGCTCCCAGAGAACGCCAGTCGTCGGGGTGGCCGCGCCAAGACGCGGCACGTAGCAGATCGCGGCGATCGCAACGCAGGCACCCTGGATGGCGTAGGCGATCGTGCGGGTCTTGATTATCGATATGCCGGAATAGCGGGCAACGTCCTCGTTGGCCCCGACCGCGGCGCATTTGCGCCCGTACTTCATCTTGTAGAGAATGAACGAGGCGACGACAGCGACGGCAATCGAGATCAGGATCGGCAACGGGATGCCCGCGACGGTGCCAAAGTACACGGGGCGGTACGCGTCGCGGAGGGTGCGATCGATCGGGATCGTGCCGCCGTCGGACATGTACGTGATCAGTGCCCTGAAGATGCCCATTGTTCCGAGCGTCGCGATGAACGGCTCGATCTTGCCGACAGTCACAATAATACCGTTCATCAATCCGCAGAGGAGACCCACGGCAATCGCCACCACCATCCCGGCCGGGATTGCCGAAACACCCCAGTCGGGTGCCATCCGGTTCATGAACATGATCGTGATCCCGGTGATGAATGCGGCCATGGAGCCCACGGAGAGATCAAGGCCCCCCGACGAGATGACGAAGGTTGCGCCGACCGCGATGATCGCAATGAAGGCGCTGCGGGTGATGACGTTGCCGAGATTGGTCGCGGAGAGGAAATCCGGATTGACCGCAAAACCGATTGCCAGCAATGCGATCAGAGCCATAAATGGTCCCACATCCGCCCATCCGATATTCCATTCCCGCTCCGGTTTGACCGAGGTCGAACCCGTAATAACAGTCATCTGTTTCCTCCCTCGCCTTTTCCCGGAGCAGCGTCGCTTATCGCCAGAAGCGCGACGTTGTGCTCCGTCATTTCGTCTCCTGAGACCTCCCCCGCGATGCGCCCTTCCCGCATCACAAGAATTCGATCGCAGATCCCGATCAGTTCCTGCATTTCGGAAGAGATCACGACGCACGCCTTCCCCTGAGCCACGAGCCGCTGGATGAATGCGTAGATCTGCGCCTTGTTGGCGATATCGATGCCACGCGTCGGCTCGTCGATGACGACGACCGAGGGCGCGGTCAACAATACCTTCGCAAGCAGGAGCTTTTGTTGATTGCCACCGGATAGCTGTCCTGCTTTCACCCCCAGACTCTTCAATCGGATGTCGTATTGATCGATGGCCTGTGTCAGAGCGGTCTGTTCGCGGCGTCGCCGCATCAACAAACCGGGATGAAACCGTTGAAGCGCGGACAGGGTGAGGTTGGGTGCAAGCCGCTCCTGGAGGAGAAGTCCTTTTCCCTTCCGGTCTTCGGTCAAGTAACCGATCCCGGCGTCGATCGCCGCCCGCGGCGAATGAATGTTGATCGACTTGCCTTCGAGTTCGACTTCGCCAGTTGCCGGTCTCAACCCCATGATCCCTTCGAATAGCTCCGTCCGGCCTGCCCCGATCATTCCGGCGAAGCCGAGAATCTCGGATTTGCGAACGTCGAAGGTGATTTCCTTTGCAAAACCCGGAACTGACAGGTTGCGGACTGAAAGCATCTTTTCACCAGCGGCCGCGGGTGACTTTTCCGGATAGAGCGCCGCGAGGTCGCGTCCGACCATCAGACGCGCCATGTCCAACTGACTGAGACTGTGGCCCGGGTGCGTGCCGACCAGCTTGCCGTCGCGCAGCACCGTTACCTTGTCTGCAATTCGCTGCACCTCGTCGAGACGGTGGCTGATATAGAGGACAGCAATCTCCTGCGCCTTGAGTTGCAAGATGATCGAGAGCAATCGCTCGACCTCGTCCCCCGTAAGGACGGCTGTCGGTTCGTCGAAGATCACCAGCCTATGATCATCCAGCAGCGCCCGAGCGATCTGGACAAGCTGGCGGTCGGCAAGCGAGATGTTTCGCACCAGCGCATTGGGGGAAACCATGCTTCCGAGTTCGGCCAGCTTCTCAGCGGCGAGACGGCGCATCGTCCGGTCGTCAACGACTCCGTTGCGCATCAATTCGCGGCCGAGGAACAGGTTTTCCGCGACAGTCAGGGCATCGGCAAGCAGAATTTCCTGATGGACCAGAACAATACCAGCCTGCTGGGCCTGCTCAGGCCCGACAAAACGGACCACGCCCTTGTCCATGCTCAGCGAACCTGCGGTAGGTTCGGCGTAGCCGGACAGAAGCCGCATGAAAGTCGATTTGCCGGCACCGTTCTCGCCGATGATCGCGTGAATCTCGCCGGGAAGGATGTCCAGTGTCACATCCGAAAGAACCGTGACCTGGCCATACTCCTTGGAAAGGTTTTCGGCACGCAACACCGGCTGACGTGCGAGGTCATCGGCCTGAACCACGGGCGCTCTTCCATCTCTCTGAATGCTGACAACGCTCGACATCGCAGATTCCTCAATCGAAAGCTGGGAGCAGCCTGTCCCGCGAATGCTCAAGGTGGACGCGCATCGCCTTCTCGGCGGCGGAAGCGTCGCCTGCAGCGAATGCCGTCAGTAACGCTTCGTGTTCGTCGAGAGCCTCCTCGGTCACCCGTGAGTGGAACATCAGACGGAAGATATGGAAATGCGTGTGCTGGTGATTGAGCGTCTCGCGGATGAGCTCGTTGCCCGCATATTCGAGGATACGGTCGTGGAACATTGCGTCCTGGCGCGCGAAGGTCGAATAGCGAAGGCGCTCATCGGTGCCATCACGTCGCCCCATCACTCCGGCTGCTTCGCGAAGCGTTGCAAGCTTTTCATCGTCCATCGCGAGGGCCGCTCTGGCTGCGCTGTCCGGCTCAAGCAGAAGACGCAGCTGATAAAGCTCGTCGAAGCGGCGTCGGGCGATCTGGGGAGCCGCGCTGTAACCGATTAGGTGGGTCTTGACTACCAGTCCCTCCCCTTCCAGCCGCCCAAGCGCTTCGCGGATGGGCGTCTGCGAGACATTCAGTTCGCGCACCAGATTATCGACATTGATCCTTGCGCCTGGGGGAATCTTCAAAGCCATCAATTGGGCGAAGATTGCCTCATAGACGCTTCCCGCAAGACTATTGGCCCTCGGGATGAACGCGCCCGTGTCCGGCGCATCGTTAACGATCGTGGGTGTTCTATTCTGCATCATCTATTGCCTCTTGACAGAACCAATCGCTAACACGATGCTCGCCGATATTCAATACTATATCCTATAGGATTTTATTTGGAGCTGTCGTGAGAGTAAAGAGGGAGATAGCGGCGGACCTGGTGAGGAACCTTCTCGAGGAAAAAGGGACCCCTCGTTCATACGCTTTGCAGCAAACCGACGTTCTCGTCGAAGCAGAGTTGAGAGGTCATCCATCGCATGGCCTTCAAAGGCTGCCGAGGATTCTTCAGAGAATTGGCAATGGTCTCATCGATCCAAGCACCCAAGGGAAATCACACTGGCGAACGCCGTCATTCCTGAAGATCGACGGGCTGCGCGGACTGGGGCCAGTGGTCGCTCTCCAGGCATGCACCATGCTCTCTGAACGAGCTTCTTCGACAGGCGTCGCCGTTGCTGGCATCAGGAACTCAAACCACCTGGGGATGCTCGCCTATTACGTAGAGCACCTCGCGAAAGAAGGCATCATCGGGATCGCGCTATCTTCGAGCGAGGCACTTGTCCACCCATATGGCGGGACAACGCCCCTCCTCGGCACCAATCCCCTTGCGATTGCCGTGCCGACTGCGGACCGACCGCTTGTCGTCGATCTCGCGACCTCTGTGGTTTCAATGGGGAAGATCCATCACCATGCGGCAAACGGATGCGCGATCCCGGAGGGTTGGGCACGCGACAGCGACGGAGAAATGACGACCGACGCCGCCGCTGCAATGAACGGGTCGATCGCTCCGTTCGGCGACGCCAAGGGATACGCTCTTGGTATGGCACTTGAATTGCTGGTGGCCTCGATTGCGGACTCATCGACTGCGCCTGACGTCCGGGGAACGCTGGATGCCGATGCCATCTGCAACAAGGGGGACGTGTTGATTGCCATCGACGCCGGCAAGCAGCCCGACCTCCTCGCTTGCTTCAGTACCTACCTCGATCGCATCCGGAAATCGCGTCCAGCCGAGCCCACACGACCAGTAACGGTCCCTGGCGACGGCACCTGGTCGCGCCGCCAGCAGGCGCTCTGCGACGGAATCGAGATTCCTGGAAGGCTTTGGGACGAACTTAACGCCCTTTCCCGCTCAAACGAAGCACTTGTCAAAGGACATGCACAATGACCCTTTTCGCCGCCATTCGGCTTCCCCAGGAAATTCTCTTCGGCAAGGGACAACGTCATGCCCTCCCGCACATTGCCGCGAAGCTGGGCAAGCGTGCGTTGCTATGCACTGACGAGCGGTTCGCTGCTACGCCCGTCTTCGCGGATATCGTGAAGGCGCTCGAGGCCGCCTCGATCACAGTACTGATCCACGATGGTGTCCAGCCGGACGTTCCCATCGAGACAGTTTCCGTCTGTGTGGAGGAAGCACGAACCTTTCACCCGGACATGGTGATTGGCATTGGTGGAGGAAGCTGTCTGGACATGGCAAAGTGTGCCGCCTTGCTCCTTAGCCATGGCGGGCAGTTGAAGGACTACTACGGCGAGTACAAGGTGCCCGGCCCGACGCTTCCGATCATCGCTGTGCCGACGACGGCAGGGACGGGGTCCGAAGTCACGCCCGTCGCTGTCATTTCCGATTCCGAACGCACGCTCAAGGTTGGGATATCCAGTCCCTATCTGATCGCCACGACCGCCATCTGCGATCCCGAACTTACGATGACCTGCCCGCCCGGACTGACGGCGGTTGCGGGGGCCGACGCCCTCACCCACGCAATCGAGGCCTTCACCGCGGCGCGACGCGGTACCGATCCGCTGCTTGCTCAGAACCATGTATTCATCGGAAAGAGCGCTCTTACCGATCATTTCGCGTTGCTGGCGATCAAGCTTCTCGGCCGCAGCCTGGAGAGGGCCTGCAAGAATGGCTCCGATGAAGACGCACGGGCCGATGTCATGATGGGTGCGTTGGCGGCCGGATGTGCCTTTGGGACTGCAGGGACCGCTGCGGCTCACGCGATCCAATATCCGGCCGGAGCGCTGACCCACACAGCACACGGTCTCGGTGTCGCTACCATGATGCCCTATGTGATGAATTACAACAGATCCGTGTCCGCTGCCGAGATGGCCGAAATCGGCACCGCACTCGGCCTCGACAACGCGAACGGTAGCGACGAAGAACTTGCAGTCGCCGCTATCGAAGAGATCCGCAGGCTGTTTGCAACAATAGGCATTACACGGACGCTCGCGGATCTGGGCCTTGCTGCCGACAAGCTGGACTGGACCGCTGAACAGGCCTTCGGCATCGACAGGCTCATCAAAAACAATCCGCGGTCTTTTGACCTCGACGCCATGAAGCGTCTCGTCAGAGCGGCCTACGAAGGCGATCTCGTCGCATCCGCCAACTAAGAGAATCGGGGAAGCATCATGACCATTGCCCAACACATACCTCAAGTCGACCACCAACTGCCGGATCTCACGGCGACCGCACGCGGCCTCTACATCGATGGAGCCTGGCAGCCATCTCGGTCCGGTCGGACAATCGACGTCGTGAACCCTTCGACGGGCGAGGTTCTCGCCACCGTGCCGGATGCCACGATCGAGGATGCCCGCGCCAGTGTCGAAGCTGCATCCACTGCAGCGCCGGGATGGCGGGCTACGCCCCCACGCAAGCGCTCCGAGATCCTGCGCCGGTGCTTCGAGCTTATGATCGAGCGCTCCGAGATGCTGGCGACACTGATCTCGCTGGAAAATGGCAAGGCGTTGCGCGACGCGCGTGGTGAGGTCGCCTACGCAGCCGAGTTCTTCCGCTGGAATGCGGAAGAAGCTGTCCGCATTACGGGCGAGTTCGGCATAGCGCCATCAGGCACCAATCGCATCATCGTCGACTACCAGCCAATTGGCATCTGCCTGCTGATCACGCCGTGGAATTTTCCGGCGGCGATGGCTACCCGGAAGATCGCGCCTGCGCTTGCTGCTGGTTGCACCGTGATACTGAAGCCCGCCAGCGAAACACCGCTGACTGCTTACGCATTGGCTGCAATCTATGAGGAGGCCGGGGTGCCGAACGGTGTCGTAAACGTACTGACGACGACCAACCCCGGACCATTAACGGCAGAGGTTCTCGCGGATCCACGTGTCAGAAAGCTCTCTTTTACAGGATCGACTGGTGTCGGTCGCGGCCTCTTGGCCGAGGCTGCGAAGAACGTCATCTCCTGCTCCATGGAGTTGGGCGGCAACGCACCTTTCGTGGTGTTCGACGACGCAGACCTGGAAGCGGCCCTTGACGGTGCGATGATCGCCAAGATGCGAAACGCCGGCGAAGCCTGCACCGCGGCGAACCGCTTCTACGTCCAGTCGGGGATATACGATGCATTTGCCGAAGGCCTCACAAGGCGCATGGGCGCGCTCATTATGGGGTCGGGAGTTTCCGGGGACACCGAATGCGGTCCAATGATCACCCGCAAGGCGGTCGACAAGATCGCACGCCTCGTGGACGATGCAAAGGTCCGAGGAGCCCGTGTACTCTGTGGCGGCGACGCCCCGGCAGGTGACGGCTATTTCTATCCTCCGACTGTTCTGGCGGATGTACCATTTGAGTCAGAGATGGCCTCAGAGGAAATCTTCGGTCCGGTCGCGCCGCTCTATCGCTTCGAAACCGAGGAAGAAGCCGTCCGGAGAGCCAATGACACGGAACACGGCCTGGCTGCCTACGTCTATACGCGCGACCTTGCACGCGGGCTGCGGGTCTCCGACGGCATCGAGGCTGGGATGATTGCTTTAAACCGTGGTCTTGTATCCGATCCTGCAGCCCCGTTTGGCGGTGTGAAGCAAAGCGGCCTTGGCCGCGAGGGTGGTCAGCATCATGGCATTGCCGAATTCATGGAAGCGAAATATATCGCAACAAGTTTCTGAGCTGGGGAGCAATCGTGGAAACGGACCCATTTCGCATACGTGATCATGTTGCGCACTTCGACAGCATTGTCAGCGAGATCGTGAAAGCGAGTGAAAGAACTCGCGAAACTCTATCAATGACTGGGAACGTCGTCTATGGCGACGGTCCCTCCGAAAGCTTGGATATCTTCTATCCGGAAGGGACACGAAAGAACCTTCCGGTCCACATGTTCATCCATGGGGGCTATTGGCGGATGTTCTCCAAGCGCGACTATTCCTGTGTTGCAAACACCATCACCCAGGCAGGCGCGATCGCGGTCATCGTCGACTATGCATTAATGCCTGCCTACAGGATGGAGGTCCTTGTCGACCAAGTCGTACGCGCCAAACGATGGGTGATTGACCGCATCGCAGAGTATGGAGGCGACCCCTCGACACTAACGGTGAGCGGGCATTCGGCTGGCGCACACCTCGCAAGCTTCCTATTTCATGGGAGTACCATCCCCTCCGGCATCGAAGGTGCGTTCTTGCTCGGTGGCCTTTACGACCTCGCTCCATTGCAGCGGTCGTTTCTTCAAAACGAGATTGCGCTATCGGATGAAGAGGTGGCGCGCTTCACACCTCTCTCTCACCACCACGACCCGCACTGCCGCGTTATCCTAGCGGTTGGCGCAAAAGAGACAGATCCTTTTCATGCGCAATCTAATGCGTTTCTGTCTACCTTGCGAGGGCAAGGGCTCCCGGCAGTCCGGAAGATCCTGGCAGCTCGGAACCACATGGACTCAGTTCGCGACCTCGGTGTCCCTGGCTCTGAGGCTGGAGATCTTCTCGCCCGATTAGTGACTGGCGAGCCGTGCCCCGCCTGAAGCTTCGATGCTTCGATGCTTCGATGCTTCGATGCTTCGGTCCATGCTTGCAACGCGCGTGAACATCAAGGCGCTCATCAATGTTGCCTGATAATGGCGCGAATCCGGATTTGCCCGCTTGATCCTCGAAAAAGGAAGGAGCCATGAAAGCGACCAATACCGTTCTCGCGAGCCGCCCCAGCGGCACGCCGACCTGATTGCCGACCGGGGCTCACCAATACGCTCATCCGTGCTGACAGCGTGGTACTGCGAGTGGAGAGCGAGTTCACCTGTCGAATGACTTGAGGCGCTCAGCTCCATCCAACATCGATCACAGCACGGATTCGCCACCTCTTCCAGGTACCCCATCCCGGCCATTGAGGATGCGTTTCCCGTTATGAAGTCCGATTTGACCGCGCTCAACAACAATGCCATCCTCCGTGGCCCAAGAACAGGAGAAGCGCTGAAACCCGCGTCGTCGCCTGTCGACGCACTAGCTTTGATTTCCTAGCATCGCAGAGAAACTGCTAAAGACGGAGAGGCTTGTATGCCGGGCTCGCAGCGTTCCGCTCTCGGATCCTTGATGCTGATTGCCGCGGTGGTCGGTTTCAGCGTCGGCGCCTTTGCCTACACTGCCGGATGGCTTTCGCCCGGCCGCCTTTCTTCAACAGAACTTGTCAGCGCCCTGGCGCCTCCAGGCGGACCCGCGCTGGGACATCGGCGGAATCACGCAAAGGGCGTCTGCTTCACTGGCACCTTTGAATCGAATGGGACCGCCGTGGCGCTTTCGAAGGCAACGGTATTCACCGCAGGACACTACCCCGTTCTCGGGCGCTTCAACTTGGCAACTCCTGATCCGAACGCCGCTGATCCGACGGTGCGGGTGCGGGGCGTCGGCGTGCAAATCTCAGCGCCTGACAACAGCGTCTGGCGCATGGCACTAATTGACCCACCCGTCTTCGCGGTCTCGACGCCTCACGGGTTCTACGACCTGCTCGAGGCCTCGAAGAGTAAGGATCCCGAAGCGATGAAAGGCTTCGTGGCAGCACATCCAGAATTTACTGCGTTTGGCGAGTGGGCAACCACGGCTCCCTGGACGGCCAGCTACGCGGAGGTGACTTTTAACAGTCTCAATGCATTCATATTCACGGATGCTGCGGGTACAAAGAACGCAGTGCGTTGGTCATTGCGCCCAGAAACGCAGGCCGTGCCAATCTCCGGCGCGGATTTCACGAAACTCGGCCCCAATCATCTCGAAGAAGACATTACTGAGCGCGTTGCCAAATCGCCGCAGCGCTGGACACTCGTGCTGACAGTTGCCGACCCCTCAGATCCAACATCGGATCCGACGGGGGCCTGGCCGCCCGAGCGGCGTACTGTCGAAGCTGGAACGCTCGTGGTGCAGAAAATCGAGCCGGAGGTTGATGGTCCCTGCCGGGATATCAATTTTGACCCGACCATTTTGCCTGACGGTATCAAGGTTGGCGATGATCCGTTCCCGGCAGCCCGATCGGCAGCTTATGCAAGATCCTATGATCTGCGGACCAGTGAGGCGAACCACTATCCTCGAACAGCAGTGAGCGCAAAGCCATGACGGACATAAAAACACGCTTCTCCGCCGTTCAGCGTTTGCTGCATTGGCTGATGGCGATCGGAATTCTGGCCATGCTGTTCATCGGCGTCGGAATGGTCTCGACCATCGGACGGCAGTACGTACCGCTGCTGATAACCCACAAGACGCTGGGAATCGCCATTCTCGTTCTTGCCTTGGTTCGTCTTTTGGTGCGCTTCGTATCAGGCGCACCAGCACTGCCCGCAGACCTTCCCGAGCCGATGAGACTCGCTGCGCATCTCTCCCATGTTGGCTTGTACGCGCTGATGATCGGCATGCCCCTGATCGGCTGGGCCATGATGTCCGCAGCCGCCTATCCCATCGTGCTTTTTGGTGGGTTCCGCCTTCCGCCGATCCTACCGCAGAGCGCGAGCCTCCATACAATGCTGTGGAGCGCGCATTTCTATCTCGCCTTCGCGTTCTTTGCCCTCGTGATGGTGCATCTGGCGGCAGCGCTCTTCCATGGTCTAGTTCGACGCGATGGGGTCCTGCAAACGATGCTGTCTGGCAAGTAGGCTCGCTCCGATCGACGAGGTCGCCCTGCAAAAGGACTTCGTTCGTGAGGCCCGAAGGCCATTTTTCCGCCCGACCTGTCCGTACATAGCCAAGCCCAGCTCAATCCTATCGCCTGGCAGCTCAACGAACGTCCAAGAAAGACCTTGCTTTATCAGACGCCCGCGGAAAAATTTGCAGAATGTGTTGCGGCGATCAATTGAACCCACTACCCAAAGCAGCCGTTCCGAGAACGAAACGCGTCGCCGAGCCCACGATTCGCGAGCGTTGGGAGTGCCCGCATTTATCTTGATGATCGGGTTTGCTGAGCCTCCGCGATCCTCTAGGTTATCGTGCCCTCAAGGCCGGTGTCACGATTTTGCCGACGCCCTCGGACGGCGATCCGAAGCGGTTGCGTCTGTCAGAATTGAATCTCGATCAGCTCGGGAGGCTCCTTGTTGAAATCGGAATATCGAATCCACCGCGGCGTCGCTTTGAACATCTCGGCCCCTCTCTCGATGAACTCCCTTTCGGCCGGAACGCTGTTGAGATGGGCTTCCTGGTATTGTTCGATATCTGCGGCAGGAACCCTTGTGGCCTTACCCTCGTATTGAACCGTGATGTTGTCGTCCCATCCGACAACGAACGCGACGCCGGGACGCTCCGCAAGATTGTTGAACTTCCGGGTGTCTTTGAAAGTGTCGAACACGATCTCAAGATTGTCCCGCACCGAGAAGTCGACCGTAGCCGCCTCCGGCGTTCCATTGCCGTGGCATGTCGCAATGACCGCCAAAGTGTGCTTCCTCAGGAATTCAAGGATCATGCGTTTCGTATGATCTTCGTCCATTGCCTCATCCCTCAGTGAGTATTCACGACTTTTGTGCAGTCTCATTCGACAGCCCGCCGGCTTCACCGGAGTTTGGCCGCCAGCGCCGCGAGCTTGCGAGATATGCGTTCACCGCCCGATCCAGCGATTGATGCGTCCGTTCTAATCTCATGCCTTCCAGGACGATTAACACATTGCTCGCCCTCGTTCGATGGTCGTCAAGACCGTGACCTGGACCTCGAGCGGACTGATGGTGGTTTTGTTCCACTTCGTGCGCGCCTCAGCAGCACAAACTGCATGCAAGCGAGGAAATGGTTGCAGAGGTGCTCTCCCACGTCATCTGCCGGCAGGGTCCTGCCAGGAACATCATGAAGACGGTCAAGGTTCCAAAAGAACGCAAGATCGCCGACAGGACGTTGCTTCACTTGCACGGCTATGATCGCTCTTGCCGCAAAGCAGACACGTCGCCCTGCCCTTGCGCCCAAAATAATTATGGGCGCAGATGGGAACGGATGCGAAACGCGGCCCATCTGCGCCCGAAAAAAGCGCTTTGTTTTCAATGTTCGTGGCGCAACAGGGCGGCGGCCGGCAACTGGCGCTTCCTACTGCCGCTCTCCGAACGATATCGGATAGGTGTGGTTGCGAAACGTCAGCATGGGGTCAGCCGGTTCGATACCAGGGTGACTGGTACCCGGGAGGAAAAGCGTTTGCTTGTCGGCGACGGCCTTATCGCGCGGTAAGCCATCGAAGTTGAATGTGCCAAGCCTTACGAGGTTGCGGCTCTCCGGCCATGCAATAGACGGGTCTTCGATCTTGTCGCCATCTTCGGCCACCTGCGCATACCAATCGAACACGACCGGCTTCTTGGAAATCCTCGACACGATTTCCTCTTGGAGATAGTTCGGTCCCATCCTGTTGAGTTCCTCGGGATTCAAGTAGTGCTCTCCGGCTTTCGGCACAAATCGATAGCGCACAAACGCCGACTTTCCGTCACCATTGGTAAATTTGAATGAGTTGATCCCAAAGAAGGTCGCAGTTGCGTAGGATGCGGGGGACGTGAGTGTCTCGACAAAATGCTTAGAGATTGGATGGCTATCGAGGAACTTTTCCAACGGCGTCGGATGTTCCACGCCCGGACCGCTCGCGGCTACCAAACGTAGAAAGTTGGCGAATTCGTCACTCGTCGCGACGACGAATCCGTTGTGTTGATCGGTGGCGAAATCAAACTCAGTCCCGTCCTTGGCCTTGATTTTGATCGCTAGGCCGGTTGGTGCCGCGCCATTCGCCGTATCTGGAATGTCGGGCACGCCGGCAAAAAGGGAGAAACGCGCAACGACGGGGAGTTTTCCTTCGGAGAACACCGAAGCTTTCGTGAGTTTACTCGCGTCCCTGGTCGGCGTGAATGTACCAACGACCATCACGCCCTTGGTGTGCACCGCCCGTTCGTGGTGCGCACCAAATGTCCCGTGGAGTGTGCTTATGAGGTCCTGCGGCGTTTCCTTCTGCCCGTCCGCCCAGGCGGCCGACGTTATCATGGCGGCCCAAAAGACTGATGCCGCCAGGCAACGTTTGATCCGGAAATTGGCGGAAGTGAGGTTCGACATGCGATTGCTCCTTTTCGCTATATTCACCACGCAATTTTGCCCGAGACGCCACAATCCGGATTTTCCGCAACTGTCATTCTTTTCCAAATCGGGCCATCAAATTGAACATTCAGGTGCAGTACGGAATGGCCGGATAGTGCAAGCAGCGGCGCCACCGTCCAATACCTGCCAACCTGAGTGAACTATCCTGCAACGGCAAAAGATCCTGGGAGGCATCCGTGAAAGAGTTCGCTGCATCACTTGAAACCGCAACGCCCCGCGAAGGCGTCGATCTGGCCGCCAGGCTTGCATGGGAAATGGTGAGGAAGGTCCAGCCTTCGAAGAGCATACGGGACCGGCTGGTGGTGATCTACGAGGACGATGCCGAAACCATTTTAATGGCCTGCCAAATCATTGCGATGAACTTTCAAGCCATCGCTGCGGCGAACAACTATTGGCACGATCGACCCATTGCATAGAGCGGAGAGGAGGCAAACAAAGAGCAAATTGAATCCGTACGAAAGTGCAAAAGAGCGACCGGTAGTGGTAGTCAGTGGACACCACGCGGGTCGGTCCCGACTTTTCGGATGAAATCGCCGACGAAGTCGGAAACTTGCTCATAACCAAGGAGCGCGGCCACTTCTCCGGCTTCGTAGCCGCGGACCAACAGGCGCTTCGCACGCTCAATCCTGAGGTCGTCCCTCCAGGAGTGAACGGAGCCGCCGACGGTTTCCTCGAAGGCGGACACAAATTCTAGTGGCGACATGCCGCACTCATCCGAAAGTTCCTCCAGCCTGAGGTCACCGTCCAGATGTTCTGAGAGCTTTTCCTGTGCTCTTGAGACCTCTCCGTCCGACAAGGTCTTGCGCCGCGTCGCTTTTTGTCGAAACGCACATGCGTGATGGCGCACTGCGTGGGCGGTTGCAGCAACTGTCAGATGGTCGACAAACAACTGATTGGCGAGACCAGGGGAACGGAACGCCGGAAGTATGGCACGGACCAGATTATGCATGACGGGGTCCTGCACGCCAACGCCCGGGTTGTGATTGAAAGCGTCGACCGACGGAATTCCTTCCTTATCGGTGATAGCCGTCAATGCTGTCCGGGGCACATAGAAGCTAATGTGGTTAAAAGCGCTTATACTATTGGCCACCGGAGACGAGCGCAGATCGTAAAAGCTCGTTGTCCCCACAGGCAGAAACGCGGTTTTCATTTGCTTGCCATCAAGGAACAGGTCGTGAGCGGGAACGTCGCGCAACTGTACGGTCATGAGGAACGCGTCCTCGACTGCGATCGGCTCGCTCAGGCCCGTGTTTGCCTTATCACAACGGATTTCCGTGATGGCGATCCGGGCGTTCTTCAAGGTTTTGGCGACAAGGGATGGCGCGCGGGCGACTTTGAAAGTCTTTCTCAACCGCTCACCGTAAGCACCGGTCTCTTCCATATCGTTCTCCTAAGCGCGCCTGCGCCACGCGCCGGGCGAGATGCCGACAATGCGGGAAAAGGTGCGGGTGAAATGACTTTGGTCTGCGAAACCGCAGGCGAGTGCAATGTCGGAAATCGGCAATCCGGTATCCCGAAGCAGCTCCTTTGCCCGATCGCAACGCCGCACCACCATCCAGTGATGCGCGGGCATTCCCGTAGATTGCTTGAAGGCGCGCGCGAAATGGCGAGGCGACAGTCCGCAGTGCGATGCAAGTTCCGCGAGGGAAATCTCTCCCGTAAGATTGGCGTCGATGATTTCCTTCGCGCGCCGTTCATTCTTCGCGGAGAGACCTCCAGCGACAGCCCGCGCAATCACGTGCAGACCGCCGTAACGGTGGGCGATATGATTGGCGACGGCAAGCGTCGTGTGATCGAGGAAGAGTTGGCTCGCATATTCGGGATTTGCAAAAGCGGGCATCAGGGTTGTGCTAAGGGCGGCGATGACCGGATCATCAGCGGGCTTGTCAGACCGCATCTCCAGCTCTCCAAATCGCTTGCCATGTTCCTCCGCTATCATATCCATGGCGCTTTTCGGCAGGTAGTACATCATGCAATTCGAAGTTTCGCCGATGAAGGACGTTGGGTCTTCACGCAGATCGTAGAAGGATGTTTGGCCGCCGAAAAAGGGAAGCCTGCCGGTACCCTTGCCGTTGATCCAAAGCTCGTGCTCGATGCAGTCTTCGATCTGATACGCCACCAGATAGGCATCTTCGGGCGGGATCGATGACGTCAGGCTAGGTTTCCGACACTTAATGTGTGTGACTGCCACTTCCGATCGCTTCAGCGTCTTGGTCACGATGGCCGGAGCGTCGTCCAGGTGAAAGTGGTCTCCGAGACTTTGTCCATAAACTCCCTGACTGCGCATCTCAGTTTCCTCGCGGGCAGCTCTCGTAGTTCGATCGGTCGTTATTGGCGCTTTGCCAAGGAAATTCGATAGGCCTTCAGACGCGCGGCGAAGATTTCGTCGGGCGGATAGCCAACTCCGTGGGCCAACGTACCCGGATCGAAAATCGAGACATCGCAGGCATGATCACTATCGATCGCAACGATCGTGATCGTACCGAGGACAACTGTTTCACGTTCATCTTCTCCGGGCCAGCGAGCGGTAACATCCATGGTCGGATCGCCTGGTCGATCGAGCAACGCCAGAATGTCAAACTCTATCCCGCCGTTCCGGATGCGATCCTCAAGGTCATGGTGGAGAAAGTCCACAGCCTTCTCTTTCGCCTCTTCATCGGTCAGAACGATCTCTCCGATCCGTGGCACGATCTTGAATTTAATGAATCTCGTCTTGCCTGCTTCGTTGATAACGGGGAATGAGTGAACTCCCCAGTACGTGGTTCCCGCAAAGCTCGCCGGGAGCGAACGGGCCGCAATGTACTTCGCCTGGTTGAGCGTCTCGGGATTGGCGTCCGAAAAGGATTTGACTTTGGCGGGGTCCGGTTTGCCGTCCGGCCCGGGAATGCGGGCCTTAAGGAAGGCAAGCATCTGGTCGAGAGTGCGAGCGAAATGGACCGGTGCGCTTTCGACAAGGATGTCCGACGTCTCGCCGTCGGTCTCGATGCGAAAGCTGAACCCGCGCAACACCAACCTGTTCGTATCCGGCACATTCGGGTTGCCGCCACCCATCGAGAACCGCGCGAGTACACGGCCTGGTCTCGTGAAATTCACAGAACGTGTAATTTCCGCTACGCGCTCGGAAGGCACGTAGCGGCCGCGTACGCACCGACCCTTTGCGAAACTTGCTCGAACCTTTGGAGGATTGCCCGCAACAGCCTTGAGGGCCGCCACAATCGACGCCGGCGTCGCGGCTCCCTCGGCCGGGACAAATTCGGTGTTTTCGATCACATCAGCCATCGCCTATACCTCCGGCGAACCGCGTTGGTGTTCGTTGAGTTTAGTAGCGGCATCTCGGGTGTCGTGAACTGGGCAGCGATGTTTTGTCTAAAAAGGACAAAATCGCCGTCTGCGCTTCATGATCAATCAACGGCTTCCCGAAGCAGGTTCTCGGCAGCCTCCAGAAGGCCAGGAATCGGTGTGAAGCTCGTGTGGAGCAAATGGATGCGGCCGCCGACTGTCGCTACACCGATCATCTGCTCGCCCTCGATGCCGACAAAAACCGATGGTCCCCAAAGGGCTTCGACACGGACAGCGCCATACGCGTCAGACAAGGGCGCTTCCCCAAGGTTCGAGAGCATCATTTCGCAAGCACAAGCCTGCAACTCGATGGCGGCGAGCTCCTCGACCGAGGGCGAAGTGTCGAAGATATGCTGAAACGCACCGAAGGACTCGACAATTGCCTCTCGAGTCTTCATCGGCATCAGGTCTTGGCGGATATCCCTGGCCAAATCCCAGAGCCCGGTCGCGATGCCCGGCGCGTATCCGCCGATCGGGAAGACGATGGAGACAACACAGTCGTCTGTGATACCGAGCGTCGGCCTGAGATTGACCGGGGATACGGCGCGGATTGTCGCGTCGCACCATGCTTTTGAAAGCCGCCGACCTGCCAGAATGATGGCCGACAGGAGCGCGCCATGGACGGTCGTCGCATGACGCCGCACAGCCACCCTAAGCTGCGCTGAGAATTCCTGCGACAGTTGCAGGCTCGAAATGACGGGCCAGCCCTTTGACCTATCAAGCATTCGCGCCGGGATCGCCGTTGCGGACTGGGCTGCCCCGACGGAACTAACGTCCCATTCAGAGGCGATGCTCTCTTGCGCGAGGGCCAGCCCGAGCTGTCCGCGGTGACCGCCACTCATCACCTCTAGCATGTCTCGCAATACAAATGCGATCGACATGCCGTCAGCTACTGCGTGATGCGCAGTGAAGACCAGTGTCGCATAGCGAGGTGAGTGAAACAAAACTGCGCGAACGAGCGGCGCATCGGTTTGTTCGAACGGCTTCATTAGTTCATCCGACACCACTGTCTTCCACGCATGTGGCGGCTCGGACCTGATGACTTCTAGCGGGATCGGGCGACCACTGCCCATGTAAAAACTTGGAACGCCGAACTCATTCCTTGCGATCTTCGAACGCAGGAGTGGGTGCCGCAACCGGGTAGCCTCGAGAGCACTCTTCCAGGATTCAATTGTCGTTTCGCCCGACACCTGCAGCGTCATGCAGAAGTGTTTGGGACTATTTTTGTCGCTAAGCCAGAAGTATTGCTCCACAGCGCCTAAGGGACGAAGTGGAATGCCGGATTGTGGGGCGACTGATGGCTTTACCTGCTGTTCCATGACGAATTCCTTTGTTCGGACGGCCAGCAACGATTGCCGCGATACTCGGGCTCAGGCTGCCGCTTTGGAAAGCGCGCACTGCGACCACAAGGACGAGAGTGCGCCAACGAGGTGTTCGATGTCCGCATCGGTGTGAAGTGGTGTAGGCGTGATCCGGAGACGCTCGGTCCGACGGGGGACAGTCGGATAGTTGATTGGCTGCGCGTAAATGCCGAAATCCCGAACGAGAAGGTCGGATACCCACTTGCATTTGGCCGCGTCGCCAATGACGATCGGGATAATGTGACTGGGATTATCAATGTGAGGAATGGCGGCTCGATCGAGAAGCGCGCGCAATCGGGCGACCCGATCCTGATGCCGGGCGCGCTCGAAAGGACTCTTTTTAAGATGCCTTATCGAGGCTAATGCCCCGGCGGTAAGCGCCGGTGGCAACGCTGTCGTAAAAATGAAGCCAGAGGCGAACGAGCGAATGAAATCACAGAGCGCTGCCGACGCGGCGATGTAACCGCCCATGACCCCGTACGCCTTGGCCAGCGTTCCCTCGATAATCGTCAGACGGTCTGATAAACCCTGACTTTCGGCAATACCGCCGCCGGTGTGCCCGTACATTCCGACGGCATGGACCTCATCAAGGTAGGTCATCGCACCATAGTTCTCGGCGAGGTCGCAGATATCACGGATGGGAGCAATGTCACCATCCATCGAATAGAGAGATTCAAAGGCAATCAGTTTCGGGGCGTGAGGATCGGCTGCACGGAGCTTGTCGTCCAGATCGCGGACGTCATTGTGCCGCCAGACAATGCGCTCACACCTCGAATGGCGGATGCCTTCAATCATCGAAGCGTGATTAGCTGCGTCCGAGAAGACAATAAGATCGGGTATATGCGTGCCTAGTGTCGTCAGAGTGGCCCAGTTCGACATATAGCCGGAACTGAATGTCAAAGCCGCCTCTTTGCCATGCAAGGCGGCAAGTTCGCTCTCAAGAAGGACATGAAGGTGATTGGTACCGGCGATATTGCGGGTGCCCCCGGCTCCACCCCCATATGCATCCACGGCCTCCTTCATAGCGGAGACGACAGCAGGGTGCTGCCCCATGCCGAGATAGTCGTTGGAGCACCACACGATAACTTCACGTGATCCGTCCGGCGAATGAATCATAGCTCGGGGGAACGTGCCCTCGGTGCGCTCCAGATCGGCGAAAATCCGATACCTGCCCTCAGACCTAAGGTCTGACAACCGTTCATTGAAAAATGCCTCGTAGTCCATCTTTTTCTCCCGCGTTTCCGACTGAAGACGGGATCATCCTAAGCGATGAACTGGAAGGCCGATGGAAGCGACGGGTCATCTATTGTTTGATTCGGACAGGAAAAAAGTTTGAGGGCGGATTGCTGTTCTCTCGGCCCTGACGACGCTCATATGGCGTTATTCCGCCGCCATAACCCTGGGCTCGTCCCGGTTAGCGCCACGAAAACTCGTGTGAAATGGCTCTGGTCAGCAAAGCCGCAAGCCAGGGCCACCTGTGTGAGGTTCAGTTCGTTGGCGGCGAGAAGCCGCTTCGCAGTCTCCACGCGTTGCTGCGTCAGCCACTGGTGCGGCGAAATACCGGTCGATTGTCGAAACGCCCGGGAAAAATGACGGGCCGAAACCCCGCATTCGCTGGCGACTGCGGCGAGCGAGATATCCTCACCAAGCCTAGACACGATCATTTCCTTAGCCCGCTTCTCCTGCCAAGGTGCAAGCCCGCCTCGCGCGCCTTCCCGCCTAAGCCTCATGCCGCCATAGCGAGCGGCCACGTGGATTCCGATCGCAAGCATCACATGGTCCATAAAGAGCACGCTCGCTTCTTCGGGGCGCCCAAAGAACGGCAACAATCCGGCTGACATATTCCGCATAACAGGATCGTCGGTGGCCAATGCCGGCTTGTATTGCAGCTCATCGATAGGAGAAGCACCTGCTTCCTCTGAGATGGCGCTTAGGGCGGCACGGGAGAAATAGTAGTGAACAGTGTGGAAGCCGTGATTCAGGAGAAATGTCGGCTGTCGCTTGAGGTCATAAATGATGGTCTGCCCTTGACCTATTGCCGAGGCCGGAGCGGGACGACCACTCTCCCAGTAAAGATAGGATGAACAGTCGACAAGATAGTGCCCGACCATGAACGCATCTTCCTCCTTTGGAGGAGTGGAGAGTTCAAAGCTCGGATTATCATATCGGAGTTCGGTTGCGGCAATCGTCGATTTTCGAAGCGCTCTACTGACAAAGGACGTTGCCTGCGCGCCAAGCCTTTTGCCGAAGCCTTCCCCGTAGCCACCGCTGTCGCGCATTTAGTCACCACGATCACTTCGAATGGATGCGCATAATATGACAGCCATTCGGCGATGCAATATGTCGTAAAAGAATGTGCCTATCGCAAACGCTCGGACCGCTCACTTTGCCACGGCGCACGGCCGTCATTGGCCGACCAGTCAATCACGCTTGAGCTTCTGATCCATTTGCGGCATGAGGCCCTGTTTGCAAGGAGTCAACATATCCATCCCAAAACGACTTTTGCTTGCCGTCGTCCTTCCATAATCGGCAATGGTGTCCATGAAGGGCTTCGGATCTAGTATTTCCAGCGAAGCGATCGCCTATAACCTGCTGATGCAGGCTAAGGAGTTTTTCCGGACAGAAGCGGGCCACAGACCGGTGGGAATCTCGCATCCCGCTCCGTCCGCCCGCGATCCCCGACCAAACGTCGAAGAACACGACCGTAGTGGCACAAACCTCGGTCCTAGGCGTCTTGGTCGATCCTGACGAGGTGGCCGGGGCTGACTTCGCGATACTGGCGTGTGGGTGGGACGTAGTCGAGGGGACGCACCGGGCTTTTCAGCTCGTCAGCCGCGAGGTTTCGCCGGATACCCCGGCGGGCGGGATCGGGGACCGGCACTGCAGCTATCAGTTTTCTCGTATAGCTGTGCTGCGGATTGCCGAAGACCGCCGGACGCGGCCCGATTTCCACGATCTCGCCAAGATACATGACTGCGACCCGGTGGCTGAGGCGCTCGACGACGGCCATGTCGTGCGAGATGAACAGGTAGGCCAGGTCGAGGCTCTTTTGCAGGTCCATCAGGAGATTGCAGACCTGCGCCTTGATCGAGACATCCAGCGCCGAAACGCTTTCGTCCGCAACGATGACCTTGGGATCAAGTGACAGTGCACGGGCAATGCAGATGCGCTGGCGCTGGCCGCCGGAGAATTCGTGCGGATAGCGGCTCATCATCTCCGCCTTCAGCCCGACCCGTTCCATGAGGTCGGCTGCCTTGTCGCGTGCCTGAGCGCGCGTTCCAAGGCCGTGTTCGCTGAAGGGTTCGGCGATCAAGGTGCCGACGCTCATGCGCGGGTTAAGGCTGGCAAAGGGATCCTGAAAGATCATCTGGATGTTGCGGCGCATGGTACGCAGGCTGGCGCCGTCGAGTTTCAGCACGTCCTTCCCCTCGAAGTGGACGCTGCCGGCCCGCGCATCGAGAAGGCGCATGATCGAGCGGCCGGTCGTGGACTTGCCGCAGCCGGATTCACCGACGAGCGAGAGTGTTTCGCCCTGGTGAAGGTCGAAGGAAACGTTCTCGACTGCGTGTATCGCACCGGTTTTGCGCCCGAGCAGGCCGCCGCGAATGTCGAAGCGGGTGACGAGCCCTTTGACTTCGAGGATCGGCTTCCTGTTATCGTCAACCGTTCGGCAAGCCTCCGCGGCCTCTTTCAGCTGCCCGGTCGCCGCGTCGACTACCGGGAACGGAAGCGGGCTTGCACGATCCGTCATCGAACCCAGACGCGGCACCGCTGAAAGCAGGGCGCGGGTATAGGGATGCTGGCCCCGGTGGAAAACGTCTTCCGTCTTTCCTGTTTCAACAGCCTCGCCACGATACATGACGACGGTGCGGTCCGAAATCTCTGCTACCACGCCCATATCGTGGGTGATGAAAAGGACGGACATACCCTCCTCTTCCTGCAGCGTCTTTATGAGATCGAGGATCTGGCCCTGGATGGTGACATCGAGCGCGGTCGTCGGCTCGTCGGCAATCAACAACTTCGGACGCAGGGCCAGCGCCATGGCAATCATCACCCGCTGGCGCATGCCGCCGGAAAACTGGTGGGGATATTCGTCGAAGCGGGAGGCCGCATTCGGGATCCGGACCTTTTCGAGCAGACGGATCGTCTCAGCCCTGGCTTCTGCCGCCGAAAGATTGCCATGGCAGGTCAGTGCCTCGGAAATCTGCCGTCCGATGGTGAAGATCGGATTCAGCGAGGTCATCGGCTCCTGAAAAATCATCGCGACGTCCTTGCCGCGGACACCGCGCATCTCCTTGTCGGAGAGCGAAAGGAGATTCTTGCCATTGAGCAGGATGCGGCCTTCGACGCGACTGCTGCCTTTCGCAAGCAGCCGCATGATCGAGAGCGACGTAACGCTCTTGCCGGAGCCGCTTTCGCCGACGATGGCGACGGTTTCGCCGGGCATCACGTCGAAGGAGACGTCGCGCACGACCGGCCGCCAGGCGCCGTCCACTTTGAACGACGTCGTCAGGCCGGAGACCGACAGGACGGGTGCCAGGCCTGCGGCGGGCTTGACGGCGGCTGCGGTTGTCATGGGCTCACCTTCCATTTGCATCAGGTCGCGGCTTTGAGCGGCGTGGCGAACGAGGCGGACGGTCTTCCGGCCGCCACGCGTTCCGCCTCCAGCCCTGCGATCCGCTCGTCGATTTCGCGCCGGTCGATCATGCCGCTCGGATTGTCCCGGGTCGGCATGGTCTCGGCGACATGCAGGTAGCGCTCCTTGGCGACGGCGTAGAGCCGGTTGAGTTCGCCCAAGGGATCGGCGTGGTCGTCGACGCGCAGATTGAGCCAGGCAAAATCCTGATCGCGGTAGATGAGGAGCGCTGCCGACTGCTTGCCGCGCTTGTCGCCGCCGGCGTCCTCGCCGGCCTGCATGGCTTCGAGCAGCCGTTCGGCCAGGGGCCTGCCCGCCGTCTTCTTGAAGGTGGCGAGCGTTTCGGCGATCACCTGCGGTCCCGCCAGCATGTTGCCGGCGACCGAGACGTTGTCGTCGACCAGATGGCCAGCCCAATCGATGCACTTGGTGCCGGTGAAGGCCGCGTTGCGGCCCTTGACATCAACGAGGTGCAGCTGGCGCTGGTCCCGCCCCTCGTCGCGCCCGGTCAGAGCCGGAATGATCTCCTCCGGCGACTTGCCGGCGGCGAGCATGGCGAGGCCATCGGTGCCGTAGAGCGGGCTCACGAAGGCCTGTGTCGCGACCGCACCGACGCGGCCGCGAATGTGCGGCACGACGCCGCCGACGGCGAAGAAGCGGGTGGCGACCGCGATCGCCAGATGGCCGGATTCCGGTTCGCGGGCAACGATGGACCAGGTCATGGCGATTATCTCCCGACCGCGTAGGCCTGCATCAGGCGCGGCGTGGCGGCCGCGCGCAACAGTCCGTCGGCATCGCGCCGCGCCGCTGTCAGGCGCCCGACGGTCCATGGATCGGCAACCGTGAGCTGATGGCCTTTCTGGCGCAACGCCTCGAGCACTGCCGCCGGGAAGTTGGCTTCGGCCGTCAGGTCACCCGGCGCCCGGGTGCGCGGATAGAAGGAGCCCGGGAAATGCGCGGTATGGAAGAGCGGCTGGTCGATCGCTTCCTGCAGGTTCATGCCATGATGGACATAGCGCAGGAAGAAAGCGAGCTGCCACTGGTCCTGCTGGTCGCCGCCTGGCGTACCGAAGGCGAGTGTCGGCCGGCCGTCATGGAGGGCGATGGAAGGCGTTAGCGTCGTGCGTGGACGCTTGCCCGGGGCGAGCGACGACGGCAGACCTGGTTTCAGCCAGAACATCTGAGCGCGCGAATTGAGGCAGAAGCCCAGGCCGGGAACGATCGGGGAGGATTGCAGCCATCCGCCGGAGGGCGTCACCGACACCATGTTGCCTTCGCTGTCGATGACGTCGATATGCACGGTGTCGCCGCGCTTCTCGCTCAGATGCGCCATGGTCGGCTCGTAGACAGCACCCGTCTTGGCGCCTTCAAGCAGCGCCATGGTGGCATCGTACTGTGCCTCGAAGCCGGAAAGACGGCCGGGACGCAGATCGAAGGAGGCTTCGTTCGTGATCAGCTTGCGGCGCTCGGCGGCGTAGGCGTCCGACAGAAGCTCTTCAAGCGGTACGTCGGTGAAATCAGGATCGCCATAGTAGACCTCGCGGTCGGCATAGGCGAGCTTCATCGCCTCAACGACGGTGTGTACGAAATCTGGACCGGCCGGATCCATGGAGGCGAGATCGAAGCCCTTCAGCAGCGACAGCGATTGCAGGAGTACTGGCCCCTGTCCCCACGGACCGGTCTTTGCGACCGTCCAGCCGTGATAGTCATGGGTGACAGGCGCCTCGACGGTCGCCTGCCAGTTCGCCATGTCGTCCGCGCTCAGCACGCCCTTGTGGTGGTTGCCGCTTGCATCCATCACTTCCGCCTCGCGCAGGTAAGTGTCGATCGCCTCGGCGACGAAACCGCGATAGAAGGCGTCGCGCGCGGCTTCGATCTGCGCTTCGCGGCCGGACTTGCTCTCCGATTCCGAGACGATGCGCTTCCAGGTCTTGGCAAGCACGGGGTTCTTGAAGTTGGACCAGGGAGCCGGCGCAGAGCCGCCGGGCAACCAGGTTTCGAACGAGGTCGGCCATTCCTTTTCAAAGAAGTCGGCAAGGCCGGCGATGGTGGCCGAGACACGCGGCAGCACGGGATGGCCGTTCTCAGCATAATGGATCGCCGGTTCGAGAACGTCGCGGACGCTCAAGCGACCGTAGTCGCGCAGCATCAGCATCCAGCCATCGAAGGAGCCCGGAATGACGGTCGCGAGCAGACCGTCGCCGGGGATCATCTTCAGTCCCTCGTTCGTATAGTGCTCGATCGTGGCTCCGGCCGGCGCCGGCGCCTGGGCGCAGATGACCTCGACCTTGTCCTTCTTCTTCGAATAGATGATCGCCGGCAGGTCGCCGCCAGGGCCGACCAGATGCGGCTCGACGATCTGGAGTACGAAACCGGTCGCGACCGCCGCGTCGAAGGCGTTGCCGCCCTTTTCCAGGATGCTCATGCCGACGGCCGAGGCGATCCAGTGCGTCGAGGTGACGACACCGAAGGTGCCGAGAATTTCGGGGCGGGTCGTGAACGTACTCATCTCAATTTCCTTTCGAAGAAATTACGCTTCGCGAGGGTCCAGCGCATCACGCAGGCCGTCCCCGAGAAGATTGAAACCCATGACGACGAGAAAGATCGCCAGTCCCGGCCACAGCGCCATCCAGGGCGCCTGGTTGAGAAAGTTCTTGGCGACGTTGAGCATCGAACCCCAGCTCGGCGCCGGCGGCTGCTGGCCGAGACCGAGGAAGGACAGGCTTGCCTCGGCGATAATAGCAGTGGCGATCGTCAGCGTCGCCTGCACGAGGATAGGCGCAAAGACGTTCGGCAGGACGTAGCGTCTGATGATATTGAAGTGTCGAAGCCCGATGGCGCGCGCGCCTTCCACGAATTCCTCGGTCTTGACGGCGAGCGTCTGGCCGCGCGTCAGCCGCACGAAGATCGGCATGGCCGAGAGCCCGATCGCGATCATCGCATTGGAGAGGCTCGGCCCCAGGAAGGCGGCGAGCGCGATCGCCGTGATCAGGAACGGCATCGCCAGGAACGCCTCGATGATGCGCGAGATCACATGGTCGATCCAACCGCCGAAATAGCCGGCGATGAGGCCGAAGGGCACGCCGACGACAACCGCGATCGCGACCGAAAAGATGCCGGCCAGCAGCGATGCCCGGGCGCCCCAGACCATGCGCGAAAGGATGTCGCGACCGAGTTCGTCGGTGCCGAGAAGATGGGCAAGCGACGGCGCCTTGCGGATCGCCGACCAGCTCGTCGCCGCCGGGTCGGGTATCGGCAGCAGCGGCGCGGAGATCGCGACGAGCGCAAAGAAGAGGACGATGACAAGGCCAGCAAGCGAGCCCTTGTTGGCCTTCATCTTGCGCCAGGCGCGGTTTTGCGAACGCGGCTCGACTGCTGTGGCCGACTGCTCGATGGCGGTCATAGGGCGGTCCTCATGCGCGGGTTGAGCAGGACGTAGAGCACGTCGGCGACGAGATTCATCAGGATGAAGCCGGTTGCGGTACAAAGCACGATGCCCTGCACGACGGCATAGTCGCGGTTGAACACGGCATCGACGATCAACTTGCCGAAACCGGGAATGGTGAAGATCTGCTCGGTCAGAACAGCACCCGCAAGCAGCTCGCCGAAGAGAAGCGCCGTGACGGTGACGATCGGAAGCAGTGCGTTGCGGAAGGAATGCTGCAAGACGACCGCCCCCTCCGACAGACCCTTGGCACGGGCGGTGCGGATATAGTCGGCGCTGAGCACGCTCAGCATCGAGGAGCGCGTATGGCGCATCAGCGTGGCTGCGAGCGCGTTGCCGAGAACGAACGCCGGCATGATCATTGTTTCGATCGAATGCAGCGGATCTTCGAAAAAGGGCGCGTAGCCCGAGGCCGGCAGCCAGCCGAGCTTTACCGAGATGAAGAGGATAAGCATGATGCCGAACCAGAAGTTCGGGATCGACAGGCCGCAGAGCGCGATGAAATTGGCCACAAGATCGAGCGCGGTGTTTTTCTTGACTGCAGCGAGTATGCCCATGGGGATGCCGATCAACAGTGCAAAGACGATCGACATCACGGCGAGCTGGATCGTCACCGGCAGCTTCTCGGCGATCAGCGTCGTCACTTCCTGGTTCGTCCTAAGCGAGATGCCGAGATCGCCCTTCACCGCACCCGCCAGCCAGTAGCCGTACTGGTAGACCACCGGATCGTTCAGCCGGTATTTTTCGCGCAAGAGCTCCAGCACTTGCGGACTGCGGTCCTCGCCGGCCATGGCCAGGACCGGATCACCCGGCAGAAGCTTCTGAAGCGAGAAGACGAAGACGGAGATGATCAGCAGCGTCGGTATGGCAAGCAGCAGCCGCTTTCCGATGTAGGTATACATGAGGAGATCCCGATGCTCGTCAGTCGCGTTGCAGGCGCCGCGCGGGAGACAACCCCCGCGCGGCGGTTCTTTTGTTAGTCGGCTTTCTTCACGCCCACGAGGCGGATCATGCCGTCCGGTGACGGGACAAAGCCGGTGACTTTCTTGTTGTAGCCCCAGATCCAGGCCTGATGTCCGATGTAGACGATCGGGAGGTCCTCAGCGAGGATCTTGCCGGCGGCATCGTACTTCTGCTTGCGCACGGCATCGTCCTGCGACTGGCGGGCTTCGGCAAGCAGTTTGTCCACGTCGGGGTTGCTGTAGTGCATGTCGTTGAGGCCCGCGCCAGTGGTGTAGAACTGGTTGGTGTTGCCGTCAGGGTCGACGCGGCCGGACCAATCCGAGCGGCTGACCTGGTAGTTGCCGGCGGTCTGGTCGTTGAGCAGCGTGGCGAATTCGGTGGCCTTCAAGGTCACGTCGAACCCGGCTTCGGCGACCATCGACTGGATGATCTGCATCATCTGGGCGATGATCGGATCGTTGGCCATGTTGAGCTCGACCGGAACGCGGTCGAAGCCTGCTTCCTTGATCAGGGCCTTGGCTTTTTCCACGTCGCGGGCCGGAACCGGGAGATCTTTGTTGAACCATGGGCTCGACGGCGGGAACGGCTGGTTGCCGGCAACACCCGTCCCGTCATAGACGATCTGCATGGCTGCCTCGCGGTCGATCGCCAGCGAGAAAGCCTGGCGAAGCCGCTTGTCCTTGCCAAGCGGATTGTCGGCGCGGGCGCCGTTGCCGACGTTGAAGTAGATGCCGAGGTTGCCGATATTGACCTTGTCGACCATGTCCAGGTTGGAATCGCCCTTCACGGTCTCGACATCCGTCGGCGCCACGCGCTCGATCAGATCGAGATCACCCGAGCGCAGGTTAGCGAGCCGCACCGCGCTATCCGGGATCGGCCGGTAGGTGATCTTGTCGATGAAGATGTTGTCCTTGTTCCAGTAGTCCTGGAACTTTTCGAGCACGATGCGGTCCTGCTGCACGCGTTCAACGAATTTGAACGGGCCGGAGCAGACGGGATGGTCACCAAACTTGGCGCCGAGTTCCTTGGCGGCCTTCGGCGAGATCATCATGCCGGCGCGGTCGGAAAGCTGTGCGACCAGCGTAACATCCGGAGCCTTCAGCGTGAACTTCACCTCGTAGTCCCCTGTTGCCTCGACCTTGGAGACGGAGGAAAGCTCGCTCTTGCGGCGCGATTCTGGCAGGGTCATCGCGCGGGTGATGTTGTCGACGACGGCCTGGGCATTGAATGGCGTATCATCCTGGAATTTCACGCCTTGGCGCAGCGTCAGCGTCAGTTCCTTGCCGTCGGCGGACCATTTGTAATCCGTTGCCAGCTGCCCGACGATCTTGAGATCGGGCGTGACGTCGAACAGCTTGTCGCAGAGCGCCGTGTAGACGATACGACCGACGAACGAACGCGATTGTGCCGGATCCAAGACGTCAGCGTCATCGGCAAGGCCGATCTTCAGTTCGGCGGCAAAGGTTGGTAGCGCTAACAGGACGCTTGCGCCAAGAGTAGCAAGGAAGTTGGCAGTTTTCATCTCGTTCCCTCTTATGTTTGAACCAGTTTTCCGGGCCGGCTTCCCCGGCCGGCCGATCGTCAGGCGTCGGGAGCAACTCCGTCAGCTTTTCGTTTCTCTTCGCTTCCCTCTTCCGGCAGATCGAAGGAGGTGACGCGGATGAGGCTTTCCTGCAGCATCAGCAAATGCTGGCGCATCGCTTCGGCGGCGCGCAACGGATCCCGCTCGGCGATTGCGTCGATCACGGCGGCGTGCTGCGCATAAGCGCGCTCTTCCGTCTTATGGCTGCGCCGAGCCATTTCGCGGATCGCCTGCCAGGCGTCGTCCTGGCGGACATGGTTGATGACATCGAAGATTTCGAGAAAGAACTGATTGCCGGCGCTTTGGGCGATCAGCCGGTGCAGCGCGCCATCCCACAATTCGCGCGCGTCGGCATCCTCACTCGCGACGATCTTCTTCGTCAATTCACGCATGCGCTCGATGTCGGCTGGCTTGGCACGGACGGCAGCAAGTTGCGCCAGCTGCGGCTCTATTCGCAGCCGCACTTCCATGATTTCCAGAAAATTGGTTCCGGCGACGATAGCGCCGACATGCCGGCTAAGCCCTTCGGCTCGCTGACCCGCGTAAGTCCCGGATCCCTGGCGGCGAGAAATCCTGCCCTCGGCATCAAGGACTTCCAGCGCCCGGCGAATGGCGCGGCGACTGACGCCAAACAGATCGGAGAGAGCACGCTCGGTCGGCAGCTTGCCGTCCGCAGGAAGATCGGAAGAGCTCAGCAGCTCTCGGAGCTTCTCGAGAGCATAAGTTGAATTTTCGGGTAGTCCTTGTACTGCCATTTTGCTTATTGGTTCGAACCAATTTCCAAGTGGTTCAAACTGCCCCGCAATCCGCGGTGGCGTCAATGCCAAAATTCATGAAAGTCGCAATTTTCTTGACTTCGTAAGGCAGTAGTTACGCTCGCAAGCTGGCATTTCACCTGCGGGCAGCGAAGGGCGCCCGACCACGTGCAACTTGAGCCGTCGAGAGCTAACCGTCTACGCGCCATACAGAGGATTTCGGAGCACGCTGCTAAGGTCTCTGACGCACCTTTCGCTCAGGCTGACGGTGTCAAAGTTCCAAGATGGCACGCCGTTCGATGCTGCGGCGGCCATAAAGTCGTTCGAACGCCGCCGCGATGACTCGGGCTGATCCTGAGCTACATGCTAGCCAGTGGTTTCTCAAGAATGCTACCAGCTGGCATCGTACACCTAACGGTGGCGGACCAATGGCGAACAGGCCGTTCTCTATCCGTCTGTCATACCCGAGTGATTTGCGTCCGAAGGTTCATGGCGGCGGCGCGGAGCTCGCGGTGATGGTCGCAGGCAATTGGACCGTCACCGTGTTTGAGTGTCCACTCGGCCATGCCAATGTCACGTCCTTCGTGGAGCGCAAGAGCCGCTGCACCGTTCTCATCAAGAATCCAAGCCGGCATTCGCTCCCTGATCATGGACAAAATCATCAGAGCTCTTTCTCCATTGCCGGCATTTGCGCGTCAAAGCTTCATGTTTGATCGCGGTACCGAGTTTGCCGGATTCAGGGCTTTGGACGAAGGGGATCCGCGCGTAGCTGGTTCTGCGACCCCAGTGTAGAGTGGCAAAAGGGAGCCCTGGAAAACGCCAGCAAGCGCCTACGCCGCTTCATGCCAGGAGCTACAGATCTGGCCGCCGTGTCACAACGCGACCTGATCCAACTCGCCCGTCAATGACCAACCCCGTAAATGCCTTGGCTACAACACTCCAGCCGAGGTGTTCATGGCGCATTGCAGGATGACGCGTGATCCCCTACCCTGCAAGACGGGTGTGATGCACTTGGGGCTTCTCCAAACGGCGCGCAAATGTCACGGCAGCACCTGGAGCTAGTCCGACATGACCTCCTCAATTTTTCTCTTCAGAAACCGAATTCAGGAACTGCTCGAGTTCAGCAATGCTTCGCATCACATCCCCGAATTTCGGGATTTCGCCGAAGATCATGGCTGACATACGCTCGTAGTCGCGTGCGAGCTTTTCCAGCATCTCAGAATTTGGGTTTAGCCGGTAGCTTCCCGGCACTGCGCGATCATAGCGATGATCTGGCGCCCGAAACATCAGTTCCTTGTGCACTCGGCAGGCCTCGGCCAACTCACTCATGCGGGCCGTTTTCTTTCCATAAGCGCCGTTCGTCCAGATTTGATGGACATCATAGTAGTGCCGCGAGTACCGGTTGAGATCAGGTACCGGCTTTTCGGGGTTCTGCTCGTCGGCTCGCTTCTGCGTCATTTCGGTCATCGCATGGAGAATAAGCACCTTCTCCCAGAAGGTTCTTTCCGGCTTCACGGTCGTTACCCCATTGACCGCCAAGTCGTCCGCGGAGGTCAGTTCGGACGCGATGTAGGGGATGATCGTGCGAGCTTCGACGGGAACAGGATCAGGGCGGGCGCCGCCCTCTATCCGGACGGCCGGCCTAACATAATCGGCATCGGTCCCAAGCACGCTCTTATAGGTGACGACAAGAATGTCGAGCGCGTCACGTTTCCGATAGGCATCGTAGCCGTACTCGACGGTGAAATGGCCTTGTTCGCCAACTATCGCCTCGATCTCTGCAATCTTGCGGAGAAGCTGGTCGCGTAAAGGGCCGGAGATGTAGGTGCGCGCCGCATCGTCGACCTTCTCTGCGAGCATTTTCTGTTGCTTGGTCACCGAGCCCTGTGCGGCAATCTCGTCTTCAAGGGGTGCTTCAATGTCGGCTTTATAGACGCCAAAGTCGATATCTTAGGAGAACCTTTTGATGACGTCATAGGCCTTGCTCAGGCTGGTGCCGCCTTTGAAGTAGAGATTGACCGGATCGCCATCTCGCTGATTGAACAGAAAGTCCAGGATCCAACAGACATAGAGATCCTTTTCGACATTCTCAGCGCGCGTCTGGAGGCCAGCTGCGGCTGCCGCATACAGCGCACGGCGTTCGTCGGGGTTCGGTCGAAGAACCTCAATGAACGTGGTCTGCATCGGCGGTCCCCTCTGGCGTCGTTTCTTGGCCGTGTGGTGCTAAGCCGTCGGCTATTTCTTGCGCAGCCGAATACATCCAGGCTGGCAGAGCCGAGAGGTTGGATCGGAGATCATCCGAAATCGCTTCTCGGTCCGGGCTCTTCCTCAGTTTCTGGACGATCCCGCTTATGGCCGGTTCCAAATTGCTGCGATCATCGCGCACCCAAGCTAACGCCTGGACTATGCGCATGGCCGGCCGGCCGGCCCAGAATGCGGCTTTAGCCGAGACTCGCTTGAAATCGAGCGTGTAGATGACCGGGGCGCTTACCTTGGGATCCCCGGTGGTTGCATCGATTTCGATCGTCCGCGGATATGTGTCCGCGTAGATTGTCGATCGCGCGGGAGCAGCCGTTGTGAGCCCGAGATCATTAGCCGCGGTCATTCCGTCCACGAGTATCCGAAGCTTGTCCCGGCGGGCGATTGCATCAACGAATGATGCGCGCGGCGGGAACACCAGCTTTCCAGTGAGCTTGCTGATAGAGGGTTTGTCGTAGAGCCCGCGGTAAGGTCGACGAATATCGCCACGGTTTGTCAGGCGCTGCAGCGCTTTCTCAACGGCGTTCGGGCTGGCGATATCAAGGAAGTCACCGCGGGACCACACACCCGAAGGAGCGCCAGCGCTGATCCGGGAGTGAATTTGCTCAAGGGTATCTGACGTCGGGTCGGGCATTGGTTCTCCAATGTCCAAAGATTATATACAAATACTGGTCAGCGACAAGCTGTCCAAAGTTTGCGTACAAATTCTGGTCAGCAAGGTCGTCCTTCGCTGACCGGGTATCGCGGTTGCCGCGGTCGTGATGATCGGCGGCACGGAAATCCTGCAGCCTGGCGCTCCTTCAGGCGCGGGAACATCGCGAAGACCTTCTCAAGGTCCTCTTTAAAGTATTTGAGGTTTCCCCCGCTAGAGTGATTACCGCGTCTCCTGCAATCCGAATAGAAATACCGTCTTCCCCCGGCATACGGCCGGGTAGGGTCTCTCAATCCTGGCAAGCTTACGACGCATATCGCGTCGCCAGCGACCTCCTGGACCGCGGCCGTCGACCGGATGCGTTCGTGGTCGGGGATGATTATTATGCGCTCGGCCTCTACCGAGCTCTACGCGAGCGTCGCATCCGCATCCCGGATGATGTGTTGGTTATGCGGTGGGGAAACCACCCCTTCGCACGTTTTATGGAGCCACCGCTTTCTACATTGCTTCTGCCTTTCCAGGAGGTTGCACGTCGCGCAACGCGTCGGCTCCTCGACCGGATCGAAAGGAAGCGCCGACGATCGGGTGGTGGAACGATTTGCGCCTGAACTTGTTGCTCGGGCTTCAACCACGCGCTGATCCTCAGCCTCGTTAGCAAATCTCGGCATTGGCCTGATGAAGTCAATGCGCAGATCGTGTCGGAGAGCCTCGGCCCGTTGCGGGGAACCGCCTTTCGACTTGGCGAACGATAGCGCGGCAGAGAAAGCTTGTTCTGCCTGCACCTGAGGACCTCGTCCGCTCCACGCTGGCCGATTGGGTCGGGCTGCTTTCCAAGAGGTCGACTGCGGGTGTCGGCTATGACTGCCACCTTTTTAGCTGGAGGCTTCGCAGGTCTTGAACGGAGACGAACCGCCGACCCTGTTGCTGCCTAGGCCATTTGACTGCCTCAGGCGCACCGTTGGAAACGCTCCCAAGACGAGAACTGAAACAGTCCTGGCGGGTAAAAGACCTGCGCCACCGGAACGCAAATAGCTCCAACAAATGCCATGTTTCACGGCGGTGACGCGGTTCTCGACGGTGACGCGTCTGTGCCAGAACACACCGCGGAGTTTGGTGACAGCCGACCTATGCCTTGTAGCGTTCAATCGTCGCTGCAAAGACTAGCGCGACCGTCTCCATCAATGCATCAACATTTGGCGGTCGACGCCCTGGATCGAAGGCGACACCGACCACGATTGTCTGGTCCACGGTCGCTGGGACAGGCCAGAAGTCAAAGCGGGAGTTATCGAAGGGGTAGACATCCGCCGCGACCAACGTGTTCGACCCCGATGCCGCTCTCGCCGCATCTATCTCCATATCAGTCAGGCTTGCATCACACTTACGACCTCCATTTCATAGTCGGGACCGATGTAAATGATGGCGACCGGTCTCTGGAGCGCTCTTGGCCTGCTCCCCGGAAGTCGCCGCAATCATCAGTCTCGTATATGTTGCCTTCCAACGTACGTCGCACGGACGGACGCATGCAATATGACTTGACCTTGTACGTCGATGAGGCGTACAACGCGATCTAGTTTCTAAGGCAGGAGGCGACTATGGTTGCTTTCAAAGACATCACTGTCGATATCGACGAGCCGAGCAACGCGCGGATGAATTTCCGTACGAAGCCTCGTATCAAGGATGCCATTCACCGGGCGGCTGCGCTTTCTGGCATGGACGATTCCGCCTTTACGATCAATGCAGCCTACAAGTCTGCAATCGAAACGATCGCGGCCCACGAAGCGACCGGTCTTAAGGCTGTCGATCACACGGCATTTTTCGAGGCTCTCGATAATCCGCCTGCGCCGACGAACAGCCTGAAGGAAGCTTTCAGGCGTCATCGCGAGACCGTCGTTTCCAAGTAATGGCAGAAGACGTAAAGCCGAAACTCCTCATCGAGCCGCTCGATCCTTCCAAACACGATCGGGCGGCTTTTTCGTGTGGCGTTAGCCAAGTCGATAACTTTATCAAGAAGACGGCCAACAAGCTCACGAAGGCAGATAATCTTCGTGTTTGGGTGCTGACGGCGGAGGACGAGAAGTCGATCATCGGGTTCTACGCGATCAACGCTCATTCGATCTATTACGACGAACTGCCGGAAAATTTCGCCCGCAATCGTCCGGGGCACGGCGCGATACCTGCCGCGTACATCTCCATGGTCGGTCGCGACGAACGATTCAGAGGCGGTGGATACGGCGGCATTCTTCTTGCCGATTGCCTCCAACGGATTGTCCGGATTGCGGAGCAGATCGGCACGGCCGTCATCGTCCTGGATGTACTCGATTGCGGAGACCCCGGAAAAACGCAGCAGCGCAAGGACCTCTACATCGGATACGGGTTTCAGCCTTTTCCCTCTATGCCGATGCGGATGTTCCTGCCTATTGCAACGATCAAAGATCTCGTCGGTTGAGCCCGCTTGCCATCCGAGTTTGAATCTCAGTTGCGGTATAGGACAGCTTGAGAGAATTGCCTGGTTGTCAGAGATTGGCCATCACCCACCGTATTCCAGTTCCCGCCTAAGTTTGTCTGGTAGGACGAAGGTCTTGAACGGAATCGAACCGAAGGGGTCTCGGCCGGATCGACGGTTTCGTTTCAGGATAGGTCAACCGACCGGGCATGTTCCGTGCGCTGCGGGAGCGGTAAGTCAACATCATCCGCTCCGGGCGCGGCCAGCATGTCACCGAGCGTCCGCATTTTACCGATAAGCCGCTTGTACTCATCGAACGACAGGAGGACATGCGCAGGCCGGCCCCTGTCGGTGATGATCACCGGTCCATCCCTGGTGGCGCGCTTTGCGCGGCCGAGGTCCTGATTGAGTTCTCGGCCTGAAAGCATGGTAACGGTCATGACGAGCCTCAACCTTACGCAACCACTTCTAGCTCGCGTAAACTGGAATTGTAAGGGGGCAGGCCCCTCGGGCTAAGCTAAAACTGCCTAGCCAAGCTCGGCAATCTGCCGGAGCAGCGGAAAAGTCGGCACCAGCGCAGGCACACTCTCGAGCGCTCACCGCCCTGCCCGAGCCAGCGACCGTGCGATGTCGACGATATCGTCTCGGCCAGCGGTTGGATCCTCTTTGCTCCAGGCAATGCCAAGCCCGATCCGGAAGTCGATCCCGCTTACCTTCTTCAGTTCAAAGCCGCGATTGGGAAGATCAAGCGTCCACTCCGGTGCAAAGCCGATGCCAAGCCCGGCAGAGACCAGCGACACCAGCGCATAGGTGTCATCGCAGCTGAAGGCAATGTTGGCGGTGAGGTCGTATTCCGCGAACTTCTCATTGAAGTAGCGTTCCGAAAACGACAGGTTCTGCCGGTTGAAGGCGATGATCTTCTGAGTGCGCAGATCATCGATGCTGATCTCCTCTTTGGCTGCCAGCGGATTGGCATGGCCAACTGCCAGGTAGTAGCGCTCATGCGCAAGCGAGACGAAGCGCAAGGAGCCGATGTTTTCCACCGGCCGGATGAAGCCTAAATTGAGCTGGCCGGTCTCCAGGCCGCGGATGATCTCGCCGGTATTGCCCGACGCGATATGGATGCGGACATCGGGATACTTGCGGGCGATCTTGGCAAGGAAGGTTGGCAGCATGCCCATGGTGGCCGGATAGATGCTGCCGATCTTGATCTGGCGGATGCGGCTGCCGCCGGCTGCCCGCGTCAGTTCCGTGGTCAGGTCGATGTCGCTCAGGATCCGCACACAGCGATCATAGAAGGTTTCCCCTGCCCTGGTCAGTTCCACCCGTCTGGTCGAGCGGATGAACAGCGGACAGCCAAGCTCCCTTTCCAGCGACATCACATGATTGCTGAGTGCCGGCTGGGCAATGCACATCCTGGCTGCCGCCCGGCCGAAATGCAGTTCCTCGGCCACCGCTTTGAAGTAAGAGAGTTGGCGTAGTTCCATGGAACTAAATCCACACATTGTTCTATTGTATATCAACGTATCGTACATGGACCCGTTGGGCTTGTCATGAACAAAATGTGGTATGGAACCATTTTCCGCGAATCTTAAACGACGTGCCGAACAGCTCGGAATCTCAAATGCTGAAGTAGCAAGGCGAACTGGCCTGAGCGACCGACGGTACGGGAACTACGTCAGTGGGGCACGCGAGCCCGATCTTGCAACGCTTGTCCGGATCGCGACTATTTTGGGGAGTTCCGTGGACGAACTGCTCGGGCTTGGTAACGAGGAACGCGTTCGAAGCGCCGACGAGGTTTTTCAAGAACGGATATCGGCAGCATTAAAAGCACTGCATCAAGAGGACCTTGCCAGATTAGTTGTCATGATCGAAGCGCTGGCGAAAGCAAACGGCACATTCGGCTCGCGGTAACGATATTTGTCACCTTGATGGGAGTCGGCCTCACAAAGGAGGCGACTATATGCAGGGAATTCGGGTGCGTTGTATTCTCCACAATCGACCTCCGGGATAATCCAACAGCGCGACCTTTCAAAGTTCGGGTGCCCGTCCGAACCGACGTCCCGAGAAGCATGATGCCGCGCTCGGCTAGCTCCATGCACAATTCGTCAATCGTCAAATCACCCTTCTCAGCCACACGTTCCCGAAACTACGAACCGTGGTCGCCCAACGTGCCGCCGCCAATATGACCTGTCGTCTCGGCGACAGAGAGCTCGTCTCTCGCTTCAGAACAGCAAGGCTATTCACAAATCGAGCCGACACCCGCAAATGAGGGGACGTCCGCGATGAGTGTTGCCCTCTTCAACGAATGCAATAACACGGGAACGCAACTTGATCGGGTGGGAATTGCCCATGATCGGTCTCCTTCCAGCCATGAATCACAAATCAGCCGATTCGAGAACCTGGATCAAACAACGGACGACGCGTTTTAGCGCTCCGTTTTGAGCCTTTGATCGAAAGCCTCAATGACCAAATTTACCAGTTCCTGATGGATTTCGCGGCGTGAGTGCCCATCGCCGTCCGTGCAAATGGGCTCCTCGATGTCTGCGGACTTGGCCATCTCGGCCGCATCCGGCTTACACACTCCGAACATGCTATAGTGGCTTGCATCCTTTAACATGAAATACCCGCCTTCGGGAATGACCCTTGCGATTCCCGAGGCGAGCAACGTCCGGGGGATCGTTCCAGGTTGGCCAAGGTTTATTATCTCGACGGGGATCGAAACCTTCAAAAAAGACTCGATCTGAAAGACATCTACCGGAGCAGGGTCGATTGCCATAGCAAACTCAATCCGCCTGTCGCGATTGTCGCGATCAGCAAGTTTCATGTCCATCGCATGAAGGTCAACGCCACTTTGTTTTACCCATCCGCAAAGTGAAGGATTGAGAGCATCGGTGTCACAGTAACTCCCCAGACGGATTGGATCGATACGACCACCAGCCAAAGCCAAGGCTGTATTCCCGCCCATCGAAAGCCCAAGCACACCCGTCTTTTTGGGCTCAAGGTGATCTTCGAAAACCGGTTGCTTTTCCAAAGCGTCGAGCGTTGCGCTGATATCCGCAGGCCTAAGCCAAAGCTTCACCGTTTCGGCTGCTGACCTGTTGGCTCCTCCGTTCCCGAAATGAAGAGGAGCTGCCACGATGAACCCTTGCTTGGCCAAGGGCGCTGCAATCCAACTCATCGCTTGGGGAGTTCCCCCCAAACCTGCGCCATGAGATAGCAAAATCAAAGGGTGTCTTCCGTGCGCAATAGGGGCATCGAGCATGGCTTCCGTTCCGTAAAAGAACTGACTTTCGCCGAGCGTGACAGGCTTGCCACCAGCGTCGGCCGGATACCAAACGGTCACGGGAAATTCAGTGCCTCGCTCCTTGGAGGGCGCTGTGATCTGCCGGACGCCGACGAGTGCACTGTCTGCGGCTGAGTGCTGCGCTATCGCCATTGAAAGGACGCTGGCGCAGAACATTGCAACGATTTTGATCAGCATTTTCCTCGAAGCTCCTCATAGCCGTGGGTTATGTCGGAACTTGTCGCGGATTGAAGAGCGACGCGCCCAAGATCACGATTTCGCACGTCCAAGATCACGATTTAGGACGTATCGCGCATCGGCGTTTGAACTCACGCGGGGCTATCGAATGGAAGCTTCTTTGGGCAGTTCGGGCGCGGCAGACGTCTCGCCACCAGTGTTCCGATAGCGGCTCGGGGTCATGCCCGTGACCCGTAGGAATTCTCTATTGAAATTTGATTTTGTACCAAACCCCGCCTCCAGCATGATTGCCGTTATCTGATCGCGTGTGGTCACCAGCCGCTGTTTGGCATCACTCACTCGATATTCATTCACCACCTGCGAAACGTTCCGACCGTAGGTTCTGTTCAAAGCGCCGGAAATCTGGCGTGCTGGAATACCTGAGCGCCTTGCGAGACGCTGTAAGGTCAGGTCTGGGTCACGATAAAGATGTTGTTCCCGCATCAATGCATCGATGTGATTTGCTATCGCTTTATCCTCCATAGCGTCCGAAGGAACCTGCTGTGCGGATGAGGAATGGTCGAAATCCTCCGAAAGCGCATTCCCCTCATCACCGGGACGGGCATTGTCCGCAACAGTGGCGGCGTAACCGGCAATGGCCAGCCATAAAACGCTCGCAACCGTAAGAACCATTCGGCCCTGCTCGCCCTTTCCAAGGAAAAAATCAACCGCCACAACGGCGTCGATGAAGGACGTCACGACCAGCATAACCGCCACTGCGACAAGCGCCTTGTGAGCAGTCCACTCATCAGCGACGCGTACAGAAGAAAGCGCGTCCGGCCCCTCTTTGGCAATCTTGAGAAGTGCAAGGCCGTAGCCGAGGTAAGTGGCAAAAAGAACGATATCGATTGGAGCACGCCATAGGGTGACCAGAATGGCAACGAGGATCGCAGGCAGCAGGTGTGGCAGGATATCGTTGGACGTTGCGAGCCTATCGCGTCGCAGCTGATTGAACGCGGCAAAGCATAGAGCTGGGAGGATCGCCGCCACGACCGGCTGAATGAGACGCGCAGGATACCAACCGAGGTTCCAATTCAACCCCGACAGGATCGCCTGAGCGGCAAACGTTGCAATGAGCGGAGAAAACAGACCGAGTTTATATTCCGCCTGCCGCATCGTCCGAAAGAGGATGAGGCAAAGAAGAAGGGATATGACAAATGGCAAAGGTATCGAAGGCATCGCTGAAAGTGACACTTTTTCCTGTACCAGCGACGATACAGGATAGATTGTTTTCTTCAATGACTGCAAAGGCGCATTGTTGGCATCTGTGTCACGGCGGTATTACTCGAAATGGCAAGACGCGCGCGAGCGAGGCAAACGGCGCCTACGATCGACTTCACTTTTCTCGACGACGAGAAGGTATAGGCGATGTCGCGCGGTCAAGATCAATCTATCATCCCTTCACCCTGAAGGTAGCCTTTCTTCCGGGGATCGGGCATGAGAATAGCGGCGACGAGCGCAATGACCATCATTGCGGTCACGTACCAGAAGAACCAACTCTCGTGACCGATTGACTTGAACCAAAGCGCGAAATACTCCGCCGTTCCGCCGAAGAGCGCATTGCCGATCGCATAGGCGAAGCCGACACCGAGTGCTCTTACCTGTGCCGGGAACATTTCCGATTTCACGATACCGCTGATGGACGTGTAGAGACTGACGACTGCAAGGGCGCCCGTCACGAGGAAAAAGGCGCTGAATGCGTTTGTGGTGCGCCCGATGACGGTTAGAAATGGAACGGTCGTCAGAATGGAAAGGCCGGCCCATAGAAGCATGGAATTGCGCCTGCCGATCCTGTCAGACATGGCGCCGAAGAGCGGCTGCATCAGCATGTAGACGAAAAGGACCGTCGTCATCGTCAGGCTTGCGACCTCCTTGTCGAAGCCGGCGGTATTGACGAGGTATTTTTGCATGTAGGTGGTGAACGTGTAGAAAATCAGCGATCCCCCGGCAGTGTAGCCGACGACGATGAGAAACGCGCGCAAATGGTTGCGCAGGAGGCCACTCAGCGTTCCCGCCTCCTGCATGGTGCGGGTCTCTTCAGTCGACGTCTCCTGAAGCGAGCTTCGCAGATAGAGCGCGATCACGGCTGCCACACCGCCGATGGCAAAGGGAATGCGCCAACCCCACGCACGCAGCTGCGCTTCGTCAAGGAACTGCTGCAGGATGACAAGGACGAGCACGGCGAGCAGCTGGCCGCCGATCAGGGTGACATATTGAAATGAGCCGAAGAAGCCGCGGCGACCGGCAAGCGCTACCTCACTCATATAGGTCGCGGTCGTGCCATACTCGCCGCCCACAGAAAGCCCCTGGATGAGGCGCATGAGAAGGAGCAGAAGCGGCGCGAAGACGCCGATCGAGCTGTAGGTTGGCAAAATGGCGATAACAAAGGATCCGCCGCACATCATCGTAACCGAAATCAGCATCGCACGCTTGCGGCCCACCCGGTCCGCAATGCGTCCAAACAACCACCCCCCGATCGGCCGCATGAGAAAGCCCGCAGCAAAGATAGCAGCAGCATTCAGTAATTGACTGGTCGCGTCGCCTTCCGGGAAAAACTCCGACGCGAAATAGAGTGCTAGGAACGAGTAGACATAGAAATCATACCATTCAACAAGGTTGCCCGAAGCACTCGCCATGATTGCAAAAACGCGTCGCCTCGTATCTGTTGCGTCAGGCGAAAGGGGAACTGAAGTCATGGGCTCTCCGAGATCGAAATATGTTGCCGAAGCGGGATTATCAACCACTCGTTGAGTAATTGATATAAGCTGCAGAATGCCACACGTCAGGGGAGAGTGAAACCATTATTTCGCACGGTACCTGGTGCTGATCACAGACTACTACTCCAAGTAATCGATCTGATCGTCCTCCGGTCGCGTCTCGCGCCAACGGCAACGCGGGCTTCGGTCCGGCATCGCCTTTCTCAAGGATGACATTCCGCCACCCGGCACGAGCGCGTTTACCAACGGAAAGACAATTGACGCGGCGGCTGACTGACGCGGAAGTTTGCCACAGGTCCGAAATTCTCAGACGAAGCGCGTTCGGCGACAACATCAACGCACACCGTGAATGCGGTAGAGTGTCACCAGGCCGGGAGATTCCTAGACGACCTATATAATTGTCACAGCCACGTTCTGAAGAACCAGGCGATGGCCGCGACAACCGAAGAACCTTGTTAAATGGTGGATGGAAATCGCCCCTTTTAACGTCAGAGCTGATCATCTCGTAGGCACCTCGCGTCCCGAACCGACGGCGCGTCCGAAATACGGCCGCCGCTCCGTTTCGCTTGTTCTTAGGGAATGACGGAGCCTCAACAGGTCCTTGCGGGCTACGAGGCCGACGAGCTGGCCGTTATCGGGATCGACGATTGGAATGCGGCCGGCATCGGTTACCAGCATCAGATCGGCAACGTAACCGACCGTGTCATCGGGGTGAGCAAGCGGCACGGAATTATCGGACACCAGATCGGCGAGCGGCTGACTGCGCTCCACACGTTCCTGCTGCCAGCGCAGAGCGTCACCGCGCGACATCAGACCCTTGAGGATGCCTAGGTCATCGACTACCGGATAGACCCGGTGTGTCTTCGATCGCGTGGTAAAGAAATCGATCGCCTCCCCGGCGGTCATATCGGCCCTGAGGCTATCGACCTTGGAGATCATGATGTCACGGGCGCGGGCAAACTCGAAGGGATCGATGCCATATTCGCGGGTGATGTGCTGGCCACGGCGGGCGATCTTTTCCGTCAGGATCGAGCGGCGCAGCAGGAGAACGGTGACCGCGTAGGCCGCCACCGTTGCCGCCAGCAGCGGCAGCAGCGCCTGGACATCGCCGGTCAGTTCGACGGCGAAGAAAGTGCCAGTCAGCGGCGCCCGCATCGTGCCGCCCATCATCGCCGCCATGCCGAGCAGCGCCCAGAAGCCCGGATCGCCCGGCAGAACAAGTCCGACAAGCCAGCCGAGCGCACCGCCGAAAATCAGGAGCGGCGCCAGCACGCCGCCCGAGGTGCCCGATGACAGCGCCACGAGCCAGATCGCCGCCTTGACCAGCAGGATTGTCAGCACCGCTTGCGGCAGCAGGCTGCTGTTCAGGAGACCATCGATGATATCGTAGCCGACGCCGAGAACTCGCGGTTCTATGAGCCCGCCAAACCCGATGATCAGCCCGCCCAGCGCCGGGCACCACATCCAATGGATGGGCAGCGCTTCGAACAGGTCTTCAATCTTGTAAAGAAGCGTTGTCAGGATGCCCGACTGTAGGCCGGAGAGGATGCCCATTCCGGCGCAGAGCAGGATACCCCACCAGGGCAGATCCATGTGGAATTGTCTTGGAAAGAGAGGACCGGCTTCGAACAGGAAAGGGCGCCAGCAGATCGACACGCAGGCGGCGACGGCGACAGGAATGAAGCTGCGCGGCTTCCATTCGAACAGCAGCAGTTCAACGGCCAGCATGATCGCGGCGATCGGCGAACCAAAGATCGCAGTCATGCCTGCCGCGGCACCGGCGACCAGCAGCGTCTTGCGCTCTGCCGAACTCAGGTGAAAGCATTGGGCAAAGAGCGAACCAATCGCGCCGCCAGTCATGATGATCGGGCCTTCAGCGCCGAAAGGGCCGCCCGTTCCGATCGAGATTGCCGAGGAAATCGGCTTCAAGATCGCCACCTTTGGCGACATCCGGCTGCCGCCGATCAGGATCGCCTCGATTGCTTCAGGAATGCCGTGGCCGCGGATCTTCTCCGAGCCGAAACGAGCCATCAAGCCAATGACAAGACCGCCTAGAACCGGGATTACCACCATCCAGACCGAGCGCGGGGCCGCTGCCAACGAGACGGCATGGGTACTAAGGCGGCCGAACCAGACAAGGTTGGTCACTAGCGAAATGAGGCTGACCAGGACCCAGGCGGCAAAAGCGCCGCCGGTGCCGACGATCAGCGCCATGCCGATCAGAGCGATGACGCGCTTGTCGGTGGTGAAGTCTCCGGCTTCACGCCGCGAAAGGCCGCCCATGAAATCATGCGGCCGGTGGGTATTTTGTGGGGACATGGGGGTTCCTGTTGACAGGCTGGCAATGAAGGCCCAGATATATCGTATTACGATCTAATGCAAGTCATGCTTTGAGGAGCAGGCCGATGCCCAAGGAAGCCCTGTCAGAGACCGAATATGAGGCACTTGCCAATCTGAGATACCGGATCCGCAAATTCCGCCAGTTCAGCGCCGGGGCGGCCAGCCGTCTCGGCCTTTCACCACCGGAGCATCAGGCGCTTCTCGCCATCAAGGGGTTGGGGATCCGTGGCGAAATGAGCGTTTCCAGCCTCGCGGAGAAGCTGTTTCTGGCGCCTGCCGCGGCCACGGAACTGACGGAAGGATTGAAAGCCCGCGGCTTTCTGACCGTCGTCATCAAGCCGAAGCGCCGCATCGTTGTTCGATTGACAGATCAGGCGGAAGAGCTATTGCGTCGACTGACGCCTGCCCATCTTTATGAGATCCGGGAAATGGCGCCGGAGTTGATGCAGGCGCTGCGCGCGCTGCAGGATCACCGGCGGATGGAGATGGCGGCATGGATGCAGTGATCTTGCAGGTGGCAAGCCAATAACGGCAGGAGATTGATGGCCAGGAAGCAGATGGACGATCTGTCGGATGCCGATTACGAGGCGCTGTCCAACCTGCGCCATGCACTGCGCCAGTTCATGGATTTCAGCGCCTCGGCCGCCCACGAAGAAGGATTGCCGGCGCAGCAGCATCAGGCCCTGCTCGCCATCAAGGGCCACAACGGCGAGGAAGCGATGTCGGTCGGCCTGCTTGCCGAGCGGCTGCTGATCGCGCCGCATTCGACAACCGAACTCGTCGGCCGGCTGGTGGCGGCGGGATATGTGTCGCGCACAGTCGATCCCAACGACAAGCGACGCCACACGCTTGCGCTGACCCAGAAGGCCGAAGCGGTCCTCAAACGGCTGACGGCTATTCATCTGAGCGAGATTCGCGAGATGGCGCCACGGCTGATCGCCATCCTGCACGGCCTCCAGGATGGAGTGGAGCTAAATGGTCGCGCGAACATAGGTAGTCAGAAAAGCAATCCGTTTGAAACATGGATGTCAAACGTAAAGAGTCGATAGACGTACCTCTTACTACGGGATCCGATGCAAGAAGCCTCACATCAGGGCGGCACTCCGTGGCTTGCCTCGCCCAAGAGGACAACGTGCTTGTCAGCGAAACGGTCGAACAGATCGCCGAAGTGCGGATCGTGAAATTGGCTAAACGGTTCCGCTGCCTCTTTGATCAACGCCGGCAACGCCGGGCGACTACGGATCGGAGGAAGATCGGGTCGGTGCCATCCCTCCCATTGCCGCCAGCAACCGCTCATCGCGAAGGCCACGACCACGCAAATGCCGTTCAACCATGAGATCGCGTGAGTAGGCCATATCCAGCATGGGGAGATCCTCCTCCCCACCGAACGACGGAACGGCCTAAAGGTTGCGGCGCTCGCATCATCCCGGTTTTCTGGATGCGTCAGGAAACCCCAAATGCGTTCGAAGCATGCATCCAGAAATCAGGGACTCGTTCGGGGGGACGTTCTCTAGCCGCATCCATCAAATTTTCCCTGCTGATCAGGAGCGTCAGAGGGCGGATCCCGATCGCTCATGCGCTAGACGGGTTCGAACGCTGGCCCGCCACGTCATCGTAGCGCGCGGATCGAGTTAATCCCGGAAAAAAACTTGCGGCCTACGCCTTGAACACAGGCCAGTTCGAGGGCCAAGGCGTGTTTCAAGCTCAAGACCCGGGTGGTGCTATCGCCGACACGAGCGACACGGCGAAGGTAGTGGAGCCAGAGCCTGCCGATGCCGCGCCGGCTGAAAGCGAGGCCGAGCCTTCAAAATGCAAACGATATCGAAGCGGCGGGTATCAGGATTGATCTGTCGAGGATGGGCTGTCAGAAATGACTTATCGAGCAACGCTAAACGCGGCGATGAATCAGGGATCGACAATCGCAACGTTCAGGTCATCGAGTACATTCGCGAGACCCGGCGCCCGTATCAGCTTTGTTGCGCCGACTGCCTTCAGCTTCCCGATGGCTCGATCAAACACCGCAAGATTCGTGTGCCCGTTTAGCCTTGACGGATAAATGATGCCGTCGACCTGATCTCGATGTTCATGGAATGCAACAGCCCATTTGCGAGCAAGGGATTGCTTGGAGGATTTTGCCACATCCGTCGGCACACCCATCTTGATCGCTCCGTCGTCGCGCAGATCAATCATCGTCAGTGGGTCGATCACCTCGATCTGCGCGTACTGTCGGTTGTGAAGCGCTGACTCGGAAATGGGGAGATCGCCGATCGAGCCATCGCGTTGGTCTCGCAGTACGGCTTCGAGAAAGCATACTTTGATGGTGCCGCCCATGTAGAGGACCCCAAAGCGATTGGCGGGCTTGCGGCGCCGCGGATCGCTGAAGCGGCTCGGTGTCTTTCCGAAGCCGAGCGGATCAGGGTATCTATCGAGGTAGATGCGGCCGAACCGTGAGCCGGGCGCGACGACGTGTAGATGCAGGCGTGCTGTTTCGAAGCCGACGGGCGGCAGTGCACTTCCCATTTACCGGAAATCTCGCCCAACGCTTTCCGCTACCGCGATCACCTGCTTAGTCCGTCCACGCTCCAGTGCTTCACGACCCGTCAGACCATCCAGTTCACCATGCGGCTGGACCAGGAAGCGATAGACTGCCCAGGCTCCACCGAGCATTTCGTGAAGGATAGGGAGTGCAGCAAATGGCTTGCCATCGGAATCGAGCTGCCAATCGGGGAAGCGATACCCACGCTTGGCCCCGTCGAGGCCGAGCACAAGACCGTTTTGCCGCTTGGTATTGATTGTCACCCGCGTCGTGCCGAGCAGGCGAGCAAAGTCGTCAGCGCTGAGCATTTCGGCGCGCTCGAGGATTTCTGCTGCTTTCGAGCGTCCGCGTGCCCGGGCTGCGGCAAGAGCTTGCTCAAGGCCAGCATCTGCGGTGTTGTCCTCCTCAGATGGCGCAGGGGCGGCCAATGCGTCGTCTTCGACCGGGGTTACGACCATCTCGCCTTCTGGATCGACGTCAACGCGGAAGCTTACACGTCTGCCGGCGGTTCGACTCCTTGAAATGGCCTGACCATATTGCTGCAGCAGTGTCTGCACGCGCTTCGGCTTGTCGGACAGGACTTTGGTCGCACTATCCGGAACTTTGATTTTGAAGCCGCTCATGCCTTCCGGCAGCGCACCGGCGCCTGTCGCCAGGAAAAAAGCCATGGACCTATCTGGTCCATCCCTGCGGGTCGAGCCGCCCTTGATGCTGGGTTTTGCCTTGGGAGATGCCATAACTTGCCTCCATACAGAAGTACTTATATGGCAAAGATGGATAAGTTCGTCAAGTTGGTAAAGGCATTTTTAGTCCATGGCACGCATAAGGCCAGGCGATCCAGAGCGAGGGCACAGGAGCGAAGGACCCAATTGCCGACGCCGTAATGCTTCCGGATGGCCGCTCCGTCAATGTGGGGCATTATGGCGGCGCTCCAGCGGCAGTCGTTCTCAAGTCAGACGGCGGCCTCGATACATCCGTTTCAAACGACGGCGTCATCGAGCTCCCCAACGAAAAGGTCAAATCAGGTTTCAACGCCGCCTTCCTGTCCCCGGATGGGAAACGCATCGCGATCACAAGTGACGTTGACGAAAAAGGAGCGCGCCTGGTTGTTCTGAGCGAGGAGAATTGAAACCGCGGCGCCCTTCGTGCGATGAGCGCCACCCATTAAGCTTTGTATCAAGCCCCGGTAGTCGCTTGCAGTTGGTTCAGGTCAAGGCGCGAGCGCAGCAGAAGCGAGATCACCATCCGATTGACCTCGGAGCACCTCGACAAGCTCCAGAAAATAAGCCTGTGCGACTGTCGGAATCCAATCCTTCCGCAAGGTAAGGCCAATGGGTCTTGCTGTATGTTCAAGATCTACAGGAAGAGCTCTGATAAGACCCCTCACGAACAGACAGGACACCACGAACAGCTTAGGCGCGGCGGTGGAAGCCGATACGATAAACTACGCCATGGCCGGCGCTTCGCTGCGGATCGAGAAACCGGTCTTCCACCCGGGTGCCTGGTCGCCGCAGTTCGAGGTGGGCATCGAGCATGAATTCGAAAACACCTATGGTAGCTATACTGGCGAAGAAAACTACCTCGCCACCAAAGTTGGCTTCGGCCGCCGCTTTGGCAACTCGGGATACTTCAATGTGGCTTATTCCCGAGAGGACGGGTTCACCGGCGCCCGACATCAGCAGGCGTTGACCTTCATCTACTCGCTGACCTTCTGACAGCACACCTTAACGAGCGACAACAACTCGGAGCCAAGTCTTGGAATTTGGCTCCTTGCTACACCTTATCCCCGGCCCTGGATTTTAGGCGTCGCGCTGTCTGACGCTCACCTTCGAGGCCGCAGGCATAACCTTTCAGAGTGAAGGTGAGATTACCGATGGAGGAATAGGCGTCCGCCTTCGATCGCAGGATCGGCATTAGACGTGGACAGGGATACATGTACGAGTTTGCTTGGTGTTCTTGAGCGGATACGAACCCGCGACCCCTACATTACGCAGATCTGGATCTTGAGCAGCGCTCATCGCGGTTTCAACTGGATGGCTGCACCATAAACAAGGTTCTGGCCTTTACCCCTCTCTTCGGCGAAGGCTGCCAACAATGGTGCTGATCTCTTCCTCCAAATGCCGTCCGCGATAAACGAACGACGTTTCGTGGCGCGCGTATTGACCATCTCGATCGGCGCTGAGCCAGTTGTATGACCCGACGCAAAGAAGGTCAGTGTCGATCGCTACGATCTTGCTATGCAGCTTCGGGAGCTTGTGCAGCCGAACCCCCTGCTGCCGATGGATTGACCCAGATGGAAGCGGTCGAAAAGGCATGCTCATAGATTAGGCCGAGGTTGAGCAGCGGATCAGCGAACACGTCGACTTCGGCGCCCCGCTGGACGGCGGCGTTGAAGGCCGCAAGGATTCCAACTCGTTCCATCGTTGAAGCGATCACCCACGGGCTGACGATGGTGTAGCGGCGTCGACCCTCAGACAGCGCATTCAGCAGGAAGGCATGATGCCCAGCTGCATCTCGAAGCATTTGAATCTGACCGCTCCCCTGCTTCAGGTCCTCGCGCGGCTCGACCGCAAACTCAAGCGCGTTCCGCTCTGACGCGAACAGGAAGTCCGCGAAGAGAGCCCTTGGCGACCCGGCTTTCGCGGCCGCCATAACGTCCATATCGGCAAATACCAGACAACTGTCCTTTGCCCGCGAGACCATCACGTTCAGCATACTTGGCGAAGCGTCGACGAAACCACCGTCAGCATGTATCTAGTAGACGGGCGAGAAGATCACGACGGATCGCTCAGCGCCTTGAAGCGCGTGGACTGTTCCGATTGTCATCCCTACGCGGCCGTCGAGAGCGTGATGACGCCCCCGAGAGGCATGGCGTCGCGTGCGTTTACGACCAGGTTCAGGAGTGCGGTCTCCGACTGGTTGGCGTCGGCCTGAACTTTCGGCAGAGCCAGCGGGAAACTCGTGACAATTTCGATCGACGGGCCGATCGACCGCTGAAGCAGGCCCGCCATTCCCTTCACGAGGTCGGACACGTCGACCGGCTCAAGCTTGAGTTCCTGCTTGCGGGAGAAGGCAAGCAGCCGCTGTGTCACGGCCGCGCCCCGTTTTGCCCCTTGGATGGCGTTCTCGATCAGATCCTGACCGGCGAGAGCCCGTTTCTTCGCGATCTCGAGACTGCCTAGAATGGCCATCAGTAGATTGTTGAAGTCGTGCGCGACGCCGCCCATGAGCTGGCCTACGGCTTCCATCTTTTGGGCCTGGAAGAGTTCGAGCTGTGCTCGCTCGTGCTTCCTGCGTCTGTCACCTCTCCGTAATGTCGCGCGTAATCTTGGCAAAGCCGATGAGCGTGCCGTCTTCTGCCCGAATAGGGTCGATGATGACATCTGCCCAAAAGCGCGTCCCATCCTTTCTGACCCGCCAGCCTTCTCTTTCGAACCGGCCCTCGGATGCGGCGATTTCTAGCGCTCTTCTTGGCAGATCGTCGGCCTTGTCCTCGTCGGTATAGAACTGCGAGAAATGCCTACCAATGATCTCTTCGGGTTCGTATCCCTTGATGCGGCGGGCGCCCGCATTCCAACTCGATACGTGACCGTTCGGATCGAGCATGTAGATGGCATAGTCGATCACGCCTTCGACCAGCACGCGAAACTGCTCCTCGCTTCGGTTCGGATCTTCGGTCTGCCTACGCTCTAAAAGGTCGATGGTCATGCGGAATTCCGATTGCGTGTTTCTCGAGGTAACTAGTTATCCGCCCTGGATTCGCAAGCCCAAGTCCAACTGGAAGCAAGACATTGAGCCCGTGATTGCGCTCCGGCGTTAACCCATTGCCGAAGAATACGTTTCCATCAATTCGCTCTTGCCTAATATTCAATTCATGGCTGGCTCGCGACCTGACCCGAAATGGCGGGCCGCGGGGACCGAGCAGCCATTTGGCCTTGCTCGAACGCCAGAGGAAGAGAAACTGGGGACTCTCCGGAGGCAACGCTCCCGAGTTTCTCTTCCGACCGACATTGCAACGCAGTCATCAGACCGGCTCCTCACCTCGTTGGCGAATGATCCTCGACGATCGGTACCTTCGGCTTCTTTCTCACGTCCTCTGCTCCGCAGCTCCATTTGTCGAAACTTGCAAACGCGGCTCTGGTTCCGTTGTTGTAAACGAAAGTTCGAAGACGAGTCCGTCGGGGCGATAGTCAGTCCGGCACACCGAGCGCGCCCTCGACGGGAAAGCTCGCTCGATCAGGACGGAGCCGAAGCCCTTCCGGGCAGGCGCGCCGACAGGAGGACCACCGCTTTCGGTCCAGGTGAGGTCGAGCCGTTCGCGCTCCTTGCGCCAGGCGATCGAAACCTTTCCTGTCTCGTTCGAGAGGCTTCCGTACTTCGTGGCGTTGGTTGCCAGTTCGTGCACCACGAGTGAAAGCGGCAGTGCGAGATCGGCGGCAAGGACAACGTCGGGTCCTTCGAGCCGAATGCGCTCGCAACCGCCATCAAGATGAGCCTCCATTGCGGCCACAATGACTTCACGCACCGACGACGACGTGGTCTCCTTCGAAAGTAGCAAATCATAGGTCCGGGCGAGCGCGGTCAGGCGCTCGGAGAAGGAGCGGTAGCGTTCGGGTTCCACCTTCGAGAAGGTCTGACGGGATATCGCCTGTACGAGCGTGAAGCCGTTCTTGACGCGGTGCGCCAGCTCCCTCATCAGCAGAGCACGCTCCTCAACCACCTGCTCGCTCTCGAGGCGGCGACGGTCGAGTTCTTCCAGCAGGCCATCGAGCGTCGCTCCGACCGCGGACAATTCATCGGACCCCTTCATGCCTGTCCTTGCCTTCGTCTCGCCGTTGCGCCAGCTGTCCATCGTCGCCGCGATGCGTTCGATTGGCGCGAGCAGGAACTTGTTGCCGATGAAGAACGCGGCGACGAAAGCAAGCAGCACTCCCCCCGCAATGCCAAGCATGTTCGCGAGTGTCGACCTGTTAATCTGAGCGAAGGCCTCCTCCTTTGAGAAGCCTGCACTGACGTAAAGCGGGCTGCCCGGCAGAGCGATCGGGCGGAATCCGAGGATCCGCTCGGTACCATCCTGGCTCGTGACATCGATGACGCCAGGCTCGTCGGCATGAATGAGCGACTGGAATTTGTCCGGAATGACGGTGCCGACGAACCGTTCGGGAAACGGCACCCGCGCAAGGATCGTCCCCTTTCCATCAGCTATCGTCACGGCATTGCCGGGGGAGACGCCGCGCTCGGTGATCCTGTTCTGAAGCCAGTCCAGCCGGACGCCGGTGACCACGACTCCCTTTAGATTGTCGCCTTCCATCAACGGCATTGCGATCGGCAACACGGCCGTATCCGAGATCCTGCTCATCGTGTAGGTGCCAACGACCGTCTGCCGAGAAACGATGACTCCCTTCAAATAATCACGGTCGGCGAACGTCGTGCCGGCCGGTATCTGCTGACTGCTGCAGACAGGGCTCCCGGTTGTATCGAGGACGAAGATCGTTCTGACGTTTGGAACGTTTTCCGCTACAGACTTCAAGCTCTCGTTGCAACTCGCGGCGTCGAGATGACGAACGGCGGGCATGGCGGACACCGAGACAAGCATGGCGCGGACGCCTTCGATGATCCGGTCGACCTCTGACGAAGCCTGACGAGCGGCTTGCGCAGCGTTGGCTCTCACCTCTTCGTTCCGCTGGGCACGCAGCGCGACCTCGTTATACACGAGCATAGCGACAACGGGCGCGAGGGCCGCCGCTGCGACCGCTACAAGCTTCAGCTTCATGTGGCCCCCCACTCAGACCCAAGGTCGTAGCACGCGCGCGAAACCTTGGCTATCCGGTGAGTTCAATCCCGCAACCTCCAGATCTGGCGGAACAAACCGCCGTCGCAATCATTTCGACGCGAGGAAAAGGAGGAGCTGGGAAATGCATTCAGATCGTCATTTTGAACGCCGGCGGGTGTTGCGTGGCAACGCCTATACCCTTGAGGAGTTTCGGAGCCGATACGGCCTTCATCCGGACGTGGCCGAGGACCTGTTCTATCGCTTCGGGCCGTCATCGATTGAACTGGACATCCTGATGGCCGCGAAGACGCGCGTTGCGTCGATCCACGCGATAACGCAGGAAATCGGACTCTAGGCACGTCCTCCACAGCGATGTCGACGGAAGGCGGATTACAGTCGTGGACGCTCGTCAGCAACCTTTCCTCATGAAGGTAAGCGGGGTCTCGGCTTGCTGTTGCGGAACCTCTAGCCGGACCTTCTTTCGAAATGGCGGCCCTTTCGCAGGGCTGCCGACGCTCTGTCGTCTCGGCGTCTCGCACTCCTCCAACGGAACAGAATGCCTCCGATCGTGTTTTTGTTTCACCGCGAATAAGGAGTCAGTCGATGAGCATTTTCGAACGCATACGCAACGCGATTTTGGGCGACGCCAACGCAGCAACGCCCGCTCAAGCGGCTTCCGCTTCCCCGTTGACACCGCCAGCGGCGCCCGATGCTGATCCAGTGCCGCCTCTGGGGCCAGGAGCACCCCAGTCGGATCAGATCGCCGAGCGTCCGCCGATCGTCACCGACCCGGCCACTGGTGCGCCTCCGCCGCCTCAGGCCCCCGCGATCGATATCGCGGACGTGCTCGATCAAGCCGCAAGGAGTTCAGGACAGAAACTCGATTGGAGACATTCGATCGTCGACCTGATGAAGGCCGTGGGGATGGACGCAAGCATGCAGGAGCGCAAGGAACTGGCATCCGAGCTGGGCTACTCGGGCGACAAGAGCGATAGCGCGGCTATGAACACGTTTCTGCACAAGACGCTGATGAAACGGTTGTCCGCGAATGGCGGAAAGGTGCCGCCCGACCTGCTCGACTAGAACCCGATCTTGCTCCAGTGAGCCGACCATAGCATGCGAACTCAGAGCGTTCACTCTGGTGGAGTACAGTCCAACATAGGCGCCGATCAACATCGCGGCGATGTCGTCCGCGGTAGAATGGCCCTCGTTGAACAACTGAACGGCCGCATTGCAAAGGACCGTGGACGCACGCTCGTCAGGGCGAACCTCGTAGTATCGGTACCAGGCTCGAACTGCGTTCGACCTCGTTTCGAAATCGAGACTTCCGCAATCGCGCTGCATCACCGCGATCGTCCCGGTTTCATTTGCGCAAGTGTGGCTCGAACAGTCTGGCGTTCGATCGCGTCGAGTTTGTGGCGTCCCCAGAACGGAAGCAATCTGCCGTCACGCTTGTAAACCAACTCCAACCGGCTCAAGGCAACCTGCAGGAACATTTTGCAATCGTGGACATTTCTTTCCGAGCAACCTGCCGCCCATTATTGGTGCGGACAATTGGTATGCGTATCGAACTCTATGTTCCGCGTTCCAAGAGCGGCTCAAAAAATGGGCACATCGTTCAATACAGCGTGCGCCACGGGGACTGAACGCCTCAGGGTTTATTCGGGAGTTTTACATTCGAGAGCCGAAGCCACGGAGGATTGTCGGCGTACATCTCGCGGATCAAATTCTTAATCTGTTCCACCTTGGAATTTGGCTCATCGTACCGATAGCTCATGATTACTGGTGAGGTTGCCTTCTCGTCCCGAATTGTGCGATATGACACGTCGTCCGGCCGCTGTCGTTGGGACGCTGACGGGATGATGCAAACCCCTGCGCCGGCTGCGACCATTCCCAGGGCGGTTTGGATTTCGCGAACTTCCTCGATCTGCGAATGCGCAATTCCGAGCTCGGCGAAAAGTGACATAACTTCGTCCGCGAAACTCGGCCTCGGCACGGACGGGTAAAGGATGACCGTTTCGTGAGCCAGTGATGCGAGGTCTATAGGCTCTTCAGACGCAGACAACGGGTGATGCTTTGGAAGCGCTACGACAAGGCGCTCCTCACGAAGCGTCAGACGCTCCACCTCGCGATCGTTGAATCTGACGCGACCAAAACCGAGATCGATACGCCGCTCTTTCAAGGCGCTGACCTGCTCCGTCGACATCATCTCCCGGATTTCTATGTCAAGGTCGGGCCAGAGATGCCGCATGCGGCGAACCAGGTCCGGGATGCCGCCGTATAGCGTGGAGCCGACGCAACCGATAACAAATCGCTCCCGCTTCGAACTGCCGATCTTGCGCGTCTGCTCGATGATATGTTCAGTTCGCAAAAGAATGTGAGTCGCCTGTTCGTAGAGAAAGCGGCCCGCCTCCGTCAAGGCGATCGGCCGCTGGCTACGATCGACAAGCACTACGCCGAGTTCGTCCTCAAGCTGTTGGATCTGCCGGCTAAGCGGCGGCTGGGCGATGTGGAGCAGTTCGGCAGCCCGTGAAAAATTCCGTTCGCGGGCGACCGTCACGAAATATCTCAGTTGTCGAAGATCCATCTGCCAGCCTCCCAACACATTGTTTGGGACTATCGCCGCCCGTCGCCGAGCCGTCCAGTGAGATGGCGCAACCCGGCTTCTACCGGCGCAGAAAGTCATGAACTGCCGAATTGAAAGGGTGTGGAGTTTCCACGTTGACGATATGGCGGCCGGGTAAAGAAACATGCCTGCCGTCGCGCACCCCGTGCGCGATGCTCTCGAGATCGGTGGGCGGGCATACGGCGTCGTCGGCACCAGACAGGGCAAGGATCGGGTTGGAAATCGAGGCAATCTCCTCTCTCAAATCTGCATCCCTCAGTGCTTCACAACAGCCGAGGTAGCCTTCTTCTGAAGTCCTCGAGAAGCTGTCGAGCACGCCTGTCACCACGCCTGGGTTGGCGGCGGCAAAATCCGGTGTAAACCACCGCTCGGCCGTAGCGGGCACCAAGGCGGCGAGACCGTTTGTCCTGACGTCACCGATCCTTGCGGTCCACCCCTCGGCCGTTCCGATTCTGGAGGCGGTGGCACACAGCACCATCTTTCCAAATCGAGGTCCGTGATGGACCCCAAGCCATTGTCCGGTGAGGCCGCCGATGGAGAGACCGCAAAAGTGAGCGCGGGAGATGTTGAGGGCGTCCAGAAGGGAGATCACATCGCTGCCGAGATCATCGAGTGCGTAGGGCGCAGGTGGTGGCGATGACAATCCGTGACCTCGACGGTCATAACGCAGGATCCTGAAATCGTCGGCGAGTTCGCTGACCTGTTCGTCCCACATGTGCAAGTCCGTGCCGAGCGAGTTGCAAAACACCAGCCATTCCTTGCTGGAGGCAGTGTCATCAGTGCCATCGAGCCGAAAATGGAGGCGGTGGGTGGGTAGGTCGAGAAATGGCATTCGATCAAGATTCCGATCAAGGCGGTGACGACGGCCCGAGATCCGGGCCAAGGGGTCGCGCGGAAGAACGCCGCGCGACGTCTACTTAAGCTGCGACAGCCGGAACTGAAGCGGTTCTTCGGCTGTTGCTGAGGGCGAACACCACCATCGCCACGGCCGAGACAGCAGCGGGAAGGGCGAAAATCAGGAAATTCTGCTGTAGCGGCAGGTTCTGTCCGAGCAGGACGCCGCCCAAGGTCGGGCCAACGATGGCTCCGATGCGGCCGACCGCTGACGCCCATCCGAGGCCGGTCGAGCGGACGGAAAGATTGTAAAGCTGGGCGACGCTTGCATAAAGCAGGATCTGGGTGCCGATCGTCGTGGCGCCCGCGACGAACACCATCAGGAAAAGAAGCGCCGGCGCCAGGTTGAACCCGATCAGGGCGATGGACGCTGACGCGGCCGCAAAGAAACCGATGACAACCTTGGCGAGGCCGAACCGGTCGCCTAGCCAGCCGCCCGCTATGGCGCCGACCATGCCGCCGAAGTTCAGCGAAAACAGGCTAAGCAGGCTCGCCTTCTCTGCATAGCCGGCCTCCTGGAGCACCTTCGGGAGCCACGACGAAAGCAGGTATACAAGCAGCAGGCAGCAGAAGAACGACACCCACAGCATCAGAGTGCGAAGCGTACGCTGATGCCTGAACAGTTCGGAAACCGATGCAGACGCGCCTTTGTGTTCCGAAAAGACCAGCCGATCTGCAGGTGTAAGCGACGCCGCCGGCACCACCTTCGCGTAAATCGTCCTGGCCTGTTCCTGGCGCCCTTGGCGAATGAGGAAACCAAGCGATTCAGGAAGCTTCCATAGAATGATCGGCAATACGACGAGTGGAACCGCAGCGACAAAGAACATCGGCTTCCAGCCATAATGCGGGATCATCTCGATACCGAGCCCCGCCGCGACCATTCCGCCGACGGAATAGCCGGAGAACATCAGGGCGACCATCGTCCCCCGAAGCCGCTTCGGCGCATATTCGTTCATGAGGGCAACCGCGTTTGGCATCAGTCCACCGCACCCAAATCCCGCGATGAAGCGGAAGATCTGAAACTCGAACGGTGAACTCGCAAATCCCGTCAAAAGCGTTGACGAGGTGAACAGGATGAAACTGATGGCAATGCCCTTCTTGCGACCGATCCGGTCGGCGAGTGGCCCGAAGACCAGCGCGCCGAACATCATTCCAAACAGTGCCCACGCCTGCAGTGCACCTGCCTGCGGTTTTGAGAGGCCCCACTCCGCGATCAAGGTCGGCAGGACCGTGCCTGCCACGAAGACGTCGTAACCGTCGACAACAAGCAAAAGGGCGCAGAGCGCCACGACCGCCCACTGAAACGCTCCAAAGGGCGCATTGTCTATTGCGTCATTCACATCGATGTTGCGCATTTTCTCCTCCCCGAGTTGCTACGCATTTTTCAAGAACAAGTGGTCAGCCGAGATCACCTCCCGCGACCGGCAGTATGCTTCCAGTGATGTATGAGGCCTCGTCGGAGGCCAGAAACAGGATTGGCGCAGCCTGCTCGGCGATGCTGCCGTAGCGTTTCATGAAGCTCGATTGCTTTACCTGCGCGACGACCTCGCCCATCCAGGCCTTTTCCTCCTTGGTGTCGCCTTCGGCGTTCCGAGGGATAGACCTTGCAGGGGCCTCAGTGCCGCCCGGCGCTGTCGCCACGACACGGATGTTCCGTTCGGCCAATTCCATTGCAAGCGACTGGGTGACAGCATTGACCCCACCTTTCGCCGCCGAATAGGGCACGCGGTGAATGCCTCGCGTCGCGTTCGAAGACACGTTGACGATGGTGCCGCCGCCACGCGCAAGCAGATGTGGAATGACGGCGTGGCATCCGTAGAGTGTCGGCATCAGGGATCGACGTATTTCCGCATCAATCTGCACCGGCTCGAATGCCTCGAAGGGACGCATTCGGATCGCACCGCCGACATTGTTGATCAATATGTCGATTCCGCCGAAGGTTTCCGCGGCGAAGCGCATGGCTTCCAACGCGCCGTCGTAGGTCTCGAGATCAGCGAGAAACGAGGCCGCATTGGCGCCCGCCTCGCGGGCCACGTCCCTCGCAAGCTCAGCACGATCCACCAGAACTACGCGAGCGCCTCATCGGCAGCGCGCAGCGCCACGGCGCGGCCAATGCCCTGCGCTGCCCCCGTCACGACGATCACCTTGCCAGCAAAGCGTTCCCGATAGCCGGTCATCGTCATGCCGCCTCTTTCGCGACCGCATTCGGCGTAAACTTCTCATAGTAGAAGCTGTTGGGGCTCACACCATTGTCGTCGAAGTGCCTGCGCACCGCATCGACCATGGGCGGAGGGCCGCAAAGATAGACGTCGACATCACCGCCATGAAGAACCTCTTCCGGCATGTGTTGCGTTACCCAGCCCTTGCGCGGGTGGCTGGAGGCATTCTCGGCCACGACGGTCGTGAAGTTGAAGTTCGGCAGGCGGGCGGCATAAGCCTCGATCTCATCGACGAGAACGAGATCGAGATCGCGCGTCACGCCGTAGATCATGTGGATCGCCTGGTCAGATTCAGCGCGGGCGAGCGTTTCAAGCATCGAGAGGAAGGGAGCAAGCCCGGTGCCGCCGGCCAGAAACAGCAGCGGGCGCTTCACTTCACGCAGATAGAAACTTCCCAGCGGACCAATCAGGTCAAGTTTGTCGCCAGGCTTTGCCCCGGCGAGCCAGCCGCTCATCGCACCATCGGGAATCCGCTTTATGAGAAAGGCGAGACGCTGGTCGCCCGGCGCCGAAGAGAAGGAGTAGGAGCGGCTCTGACCATAGCCGGGAACGTCGATATTGACGTACTGGCCGGGCAGGAAGGCCGGCGAGGATGCCGTATCCACTTCCAGTTCAATGACAATCGCAGCATCTTGGTGTGGAGTCACGGCAGTAACGGTCGCCGCAAACTTCTGATGGCCGGTCTTGCAGGCGAGCGAGGTCGTCGGCACTGAAAGAACGCAATCCGATGTCGCTCTCATCTGGCAGGTGAGCACCAAACCGCTCTCCGCCTCGTCCGCGGTCAGGGCGTCCTCGATATAATCGTCACCGAGGTCGTAGCTGCCGCTTTCAGCCCGGCACTTGCAGGTGCCGCACACGCCGTCGGAACAATCCATCGGCAGGTTGATCTTGGCGCGATAGGCAGCGTCGAGGACCTTCTCGCCGCTGTTGCATCCGATGAAACGGGTAACGCCGTCCTCAAAATTCAATGCGATCTTATAGCACATGGCTCCTCCTCCGGGCCGCGGTTGCACGAGCCGGCCCTCAGATGTGATAGATGTCGATGACCTGGCGGATGTAGTCGTTCTTCAGCACGATCTTCTTGTCCGAGATCAGCAGCCCGCCGCCGGCCCTTCGAAGGGTGACGAACATGGTTCCGAAAAACTGGTCGGTGACCTTGTAGCGATGGTTCAGCGTGTGGAAGTTGTAGCGAACATCGACCTCCTCACCACGGTCCTTTAGGATCTCGACGTTCGTGATATTGTGGCTGGTGCGCGGTTCCGGGGTCGAAGCGCCGGAGCGCTCCGTCTTGATCCGGAAGACGCGATCTTCCAGACCATCCCGGCTCGGATAGTAGATCAGCGATATCTGGGTCTGCGGATCGTCGGTGATCTGGTCGTCGTCATCCCATGCCGGCATCCAGTAGGTCACGTCGGGTGTGTAACAGGTCAGCCATTCATCCCACTGCCGATCATCCAGCAGCCTTGCCTCACGATAGAGGAAGGCACAGATGTCCTGGTACGAAGACGTGGTGATTTCCGGAAACGAAATGGTCATGCCGCACCTCCGCTCTTTTCCATCGAGAGGGCGTCACGCATGACCTTGGCCCAGTATTCGTGCTGGCGAACGAACAGGCCTTCATCTTCACTGCGTTCTCCAGAAAGCAACGGCTCGATGCCCATCCGCTTCGCATTCTCATCCGGGCCATCGATCCAAAGCGGTGCGCCTCTCGACAGGTCATTCCAGAGCGCAGAGATGCCGGCATAGCCGGCCTGGCACGCGCGAAATTCCTCAAGATCGTCGGCCGTGCCCATTCCGGACACGTTGAAAAAGTCCTCGTACTGGCGGATCCGCAGCGTCCGGTCGGCTTCGCTTTCGCCTCTCGGCGCAAAGCAGAAGATGCTGATCTCGGTCTTGTCGACGCTGATAGGACGGGTCACGCGGATCTGCGTGCTGAACTGGTCCATCAGGAACACGTTGGGGTAAAGGCAGAGATTGCGTGTCTGGTTGACGATGAAGTCAGCCTTCTCCTTTCCAACGTGTGCGACAATCTCGTCGCGACCGCTGAAGACTGGCCGCACCTCGGGGTTCATCGTGTTTGTCCACAGAAGGATGTGCCCGTTTTCGAAGCCATAGACGCCGGCTACAGACTTGCTCCACCCGTTGGCGTCGACCGCCTTGGTACCTTCTTCCGTGCGGCGACCCATGGTGGCGGAGTAGTTCCAATGAACGGAGCTGACGTGGTATCCGTCGCAGCCATTCTCCATCTGCAGCTTCCAGTTTCCGTCGTAAATGTAGGACGAGTTGCCACGCAGGACCTCAAGACCGTTGGGGGCCTGATCGACGATCTGGTCGATGATGATTTTGGTCTCGCCGAGATAGTCCTCAAGCTCGGCGACATCGGCGTTCAGGCTGCCGAACAGAAAGCCTCGGTAGCTCTCGAAGCGGGCCACGCGCTTCAGGTCGTGCGAGCCGTCCTTGGCGAATTGAGCTGGATACTGGCTGGATTTTTCGTCCTTTACCTTCAGGAGCTTGCCTGAGTTCGAGAACGTCCAGCCATGGAACGGACAGGTAAAGCTGCCCTTGTTTCCATGCTTGCGCCGGCACAGCATCGCGCCTCGGTGCGCGCAGGCATTGATCACGGCATGCAGTTCGCCGGCCTTGTCGCGGGTGATGACGACCGGTTGGCGACCGATATAGGTCGTGTAGTAGTCGTTGTTATCAGGAACCTGGCTCTCATGTGCGAGATAGACCCAGTTGCTCTCGAAGATGTACTTCATCTCCAGTTCGAACAGGTCGGCATTGGTGAAGATGTCGCGGCGGCAACGGAACACGCCAGCTTCCTTGTCGTCTTCAACTGCGGTTGCCAGCAGTTGGTCGAGATCTCGTGCCTTCTCGATAATCGTGGACATGGCTTCTCCTCCCGCTGCGACGCCCTTCAAGGTCCGCCGTAGCGACAATTTCGGTTTTGGGACGGGAAGCGGCGGCCGGGGCCGCCGCGTGGCTCTTAGGCCGCGGCGCGCTTGCGCAGTTCGTTGATCTGGTTGTCGACGCCATCCACCAGCGCGGTCAGATGAATATCGAACTTGATCTCGGCGAAGGGGCCGGAAAGACTATTGGCCTTGATGCTGACCTCGTCGGTATGCTCGACGATCTCGGGAACGAGCCCGTCTCGGGTGGCGTAGGCGAAGTCGTCGTTGACAAGCGGATCGCCGGCGATGTTGATCTGGGTGGTCAGCTTGCGATGACCGTCGCCGCTGATGAACAAGTGGATGTGAGCCGGGCGCTGGCCATGGCGACCAAGAGCGCAGAGCGCCTGCTCGGTCGGGCTGCCCGGAGGAACGCCATATCCCTTCGGAACGATGCTCTGGAACTTGTAACAGCCCTTATCGTCGGTGACGATCGTGCGCCGCATGTTGAAGGGCGCCTGTTTGCCTGTCGGGTCGAAGTGGGAGTAGAAGCCGCGGGTATCGCAGTGCCAGACTTCGACGGTGGCATCCGGCAGCGGCTTTCCGTCGTCGCCGTAGACAGTGCCGTGCATGATGAGCGTATGGCCATTGGTGTCCGTGCCATCGTCAAGACGGGCAAAGCCATGTGCGACAGGAGCGCCGGCGACGTAGAGTGGGCCTTCGATGGTGCGAGGGGTCTCGTTCTTGATCCCCAATGCTTCGTCGATCGCGTCGAGCCGCTCATCCAAAAAATGATCGATGCCGAGGCCGGGCGAAATCAGGCCTGCCTGTCCGGCCGCACCGATCTCGTTCAGCCAGGCAATCCCTGTCCAGTATTCGTCCGGCGTGATGTCGAGGTCGTCGATCGCCTTGTAGATGTCGGACAGCAATCGGTGAACGATCTGCTTGACCCGTGGATTGCCGTCCGGCTTGTCGAGACCGGCAACCTTGGTCAGGAAGTCCTGGACTTCCGGCTTGTCGAAGATCTTTACACTCATGTCTTTTCCTCCACTTGGGTGATGTGAACTTTGAGCGCCGTCTCCTCCTGAGACGCCGCCAGCGAAGCGATCAGCTATCGTCTTCGCGTATGGATGATGGATGTCGAAGGAGCGGCGAGACTTCGATCTTCATGAACTTGAAGAGCGGAAGCCCCGACAGGACCTCGTGAAGCTCTGCGTTGTCTTTTACGTCGAAGACGCTGTAGTTCGCGTATTCGCCGGCGATGCGCCAGATATGCCGCCATTTTCCAATGCGCTGCAGTTCCTGCGAGTAAGCCTTCTCTCTGGCTATGATCGCTTCGGCCTCGGTAGCGGGAAGATCATGGGGGAGGTTTACGTGCATACGGACGTGAAAAAGCATTGGATACCTCCACTCAGCCCACGATGCTGATTGTCTTGCGAAGCCCGTCACGGGCAAAGAACGCTACACGCTCCTCGTCAAGCTCGATGCCCAATCCCGGTCCATCCGGAACCGTCAGCTCAAAGTCGCTGTAATCAAGGGGGCGGATCAGGATCTCCTCCGTCAGGAGCAACGGACCGAAGAGCTCGGTTCCCCATTGCAGCTTCTCGAACGTAGAAAAGGCATGTGCCGATGCGATGGTGCCGAAGGCACCCTCGAGCATCGTTCCACCATAGAGTTCGATGCCGGCAGCATCGGCGATCGACGCAACTCTCTGTGCGTTGAAGAGCCCGCCGCTCTGCGCAATCTTCACCGCGAATACATCCGCGCCGTGGATTTTCGCCAACTCAAATGCGGATTCGGGACCTTTCAAGGATTCATCGGCCATCAAAGCCACCTGGAAGCGATGCATTAAGCGCGACAGCGCCTGCGACGATGCCACCGGCTGTTCGACCAGTTCGCATCCTGCGGCGGCCAATGCGGCCATGGCGTAGACTGCTTCCGTTTCACTCCACGCCATGTTGACGTCGACACGGACCGCCCCGCGGTCACCAAGGGCGCGCTTGATAGCAGATACATGAGCAATATCGGCGGAGAGGCTCTTTGCGCCTATCTTGAGCTTGAAGATCTTGTGGCGCTTGAGATCAAGCATCTTTTCGGCTTCGGCAATGTCCCGCGCGGTGTCGCCGGATGCGAGCGTCCACGCGACCGGCAGACGGTCCCGCAGCCGGCCGCCCAGGAGTTCACTCACCGGCTGGCCGATACGCTTTCCATGCGCATCGAGCAGCGCCGTCTCGATGGCATTCTTGGCGAAGCGATTATCCTTCACCATCTTGCCGACGCGGGTCATCAGAGCGCGGATGCGAGTTGCGTCCTGTCCGACCATCACCGGAGCAAAATAGGTATCGATCGCCAGCTTCATACCTTCGGGGCTCTCGCCCCCGTAGGCGAGACCTCCGATCGTCGTTCCTTCACCTATACCGACGACGCCGTCGCTGCAGTGAACTTTGACCAGCATCAGCGTCTGGCCGTTCAGGGTGGTCACTGATAGCTTGTGCGGCCGTATGGTCGGCAAATCGACCAGTATTGTTTCAACCCGCTCGACAAGAGGGTGAAGGCTGGCGGACAGTGCGAGATGGGTCGATGACGTTTTCATGGGGACAGTTTGTCCGGCCATCCAATCTGCGTCCAACACCGATTTGGTTTGTTTTCATACCTTGGCGGTATAGTAAGGTGGCGTGCGAGCTCAGAAATCCGAGCGCTGGACCAGGCCGCCGATCTCAATGATCATCGGTGATTTCAACACTTTATTCAGGTGTGATGTCATGCAGAACCGCGACTTGCGGGCCGCTTTAAGCTATCCGGCATGTCTCATTTGCGCGAGCGGTTTCTTGCGGAAACTTCGCTCCTTACCGCCCTGCCCTGGCCAGCGACCGTGCGATGTCGACGATATCGTCACAGCCAGCGGTCGGATCTTCTCTATTCCAGGCAATACCACGCCCGATCCGGAAGTCGCCGCCACAAGAGCACTTTGATCGGAACGCGATCCCTGCCACTGCAATCGTTGTGCCGATAGCATGTGTTTATTGAGCGTCCGGCGCAGGCTCAAAAGTGCGCGTCCTCAAGGCCGCAGAATGGATCCACAGGGTTCACGCCCACGAAGGGCTTGCGACCAAGCATGCAGTCAACGACGGCTTCCTGGACGCTGTCCATTGTGGAATATGCGTTGATGTAGGCCGGTACCCGTGGCGCATCGTAGAGATGATATGGATGCCCGAAGGAGATCATTATTGACGGAATATTCGTCCAAGGCCGATACATCGCCTTGAAGAGTCCCCCACCCCCCATGCGATGCCAGTCGACAAATATCCTGCCCCGAACGAGCAGCGACTCATCGCCCAGCGCATAGACCACGAGATCGAAATCATCAGGTGATGGCACAATGTCGGGTCGGTCAATCGTGACTTCGAAACCCTCCTTCTCCAAAAGCTCGGGAAGCACAAATTTCAGAGGCTGCGGGATAAGCGGATGGATGATACCTCCGTCGACCAGCAACACGCGCTTCGTCTTGGCCGGGTCGAGCGGAAAGATGCCTTGGACGTCCTTCACAAGCGTCGGCGATCGTCCGATGAACTCCCTCGATGCGGCCACGTTGTCCGGATGCGCAAGCACGCGGCGCGCTTCGGTGGCCTCAGGTAGAACATCCGACGGCTGAAAAAGCCTGAGATGCGCCTTGAGCGCCAGCACGCGCAGTACGGCTGCCTCGAGCCGCTCAGAGGTAATTCGGCCGTCTTCAACGGCGGCCTTGACCGCAGCCATATCCTTCTCAGGCGCATCGCTGAAGAGGATCATATCACAGCCATTGGCAATGATGTCGGGCATTGTCTCTGTGTGGTGGCCCCAAGCTGAAAGACCTCCCATGGGTGTCGCGTCGGAGACGATGAGGCCATTGAAGCCGAGTTCGTTCCGCAGGAGGTCAACGTTCAACAACCGGGAAACCGAGGCCGGTCGGAAGGCTTCAAGATCGGCATCCGGCACTTTCGATCGGACATAGGCCGGAAACGAAATATGCCCGCTCATTACAGCCAGCACGCCTTCGTTGATCAGGGTTGTGTAGAGGCGACCGAAGGTTCCCTTCCACGCCTCCACCGAAAGCGGATTTGTCGTGGTAACAAGGTGCTGATCGCGGTCGTCGTATCCCTCGCCAGGCCAATGCTTCGCGGTGGCAGCCACACCATTTCGTTGGAGACTACGAACATGGGCAACCGCATGACGCTCGATCTTGTCGACATCGGAGCCATAAGAACGGGTACCGACGATCGGTGATCGGAAGGCGGCATTAATGTCAATAACTGGCGTGAACGACCACCGAACACCCATTGCGCGCCCTTCGCGTGCCAGGATTTCCGAACTTCTCTCTGTTGCCTCGACATCGTCAACAGCGGCAAGCCCAAGTTGGCCGAGCACCGGGGTGCCAAATGCAAATGAATGTCGGCTGCCTTCGAGGTCAGCGCTGATGATAGGGGGAACTTTGCTCCTTGACACGAGGTCGGAAATGACCCGCCGCTCGAAGTCAAGATCGGGCGTAAAGAAGCGGGTTACGCCGCCAGGTTTTAGCGAAGCAATGCGTTTGAACTCCTCCTCATCGGTCCCGATCATGATCAAGATGAAGAGTTGTCCGATCTTATCGTCGACGTCGAGCGAGGCATAAACGTCACGAACCCAAAGGATCGCAGGCTCATCGAGGTTGAAAGGCGCTTTGCGAAGTTCGTCGTAGGCCGTCATGATTCTCTCCCCCAAGGTGGCACGTCGACCGGGTGGTCACGTTCGCATTTGCACGATACCCATATCGTGCAGCTCCGAACCAAGGAAATACCGCCCTACCTTCTCATTCGAACTGCATTTGCCGGCTGCCGTCGCCTACTCAGGCAATTGACTAGCCGTTACCAATGGACTGACGTGTAGGCCTGCGTGTTCGCAAGACTCAAAGACGACTTTCAGTATGCCGATCAAATAATAGCTGATCGCAATGATGGAGAAGCCTTCGACCGCACGTTGCTCACTTGGGTGTTGGCTACGCTTGTGCTCACGCTCATCTCCTGGGTCTAAACGGATGTCCCCGCCGAAGCTTAAGGCAGAGTGGTACATTCGGAGGACCGGAACAAGGCCGCCGACCGGCATTCGCCAATCAGGTCAGTCTCGAAATAAAGCATTATGTTCCAGCAACTGCCGACAAAACGCAATAATCTATCTATTTTATAGATTTTATTTAATTAGCTTCTTCGTGGCAGGCGCTTTCGATCCTCCCAAGCTCGACGCGCCTGCATGGGGACGAAACTTCCAGGAGAGAATATTATGAACGCAATTTCCCTTATGCGGCGGCACCTCAAGGGCGCCGCTGCCGCAGCACTCATCGCCGCGGCGATGTTGCCGATGGCAGCGCACGCTGGTCCGACACTCGATAAGATCAAGGAACGCGGTGTCATCAAAGTCGGCGTCGGCACGACGCCTGGCTTCTTCACGCCCGACAGCAATGGCCGCTGGCAAGGATTCTTCGTGGATTTTGGCCGGGCGCTCGCCGTGACCGTCTTCGACGATCCGGACAAAGTCGAGTTCACCAACTCCTCGCCGCAGCAGCGCCTGCCGGCATTGCAGTCCGGCGAGTTTGACATCCTTCTCTCCGGTGTCACCGAGACCATTACCCGCGCCTTCAAACTTGGTTTCCATTTCGGCCCGGTCGTCTTCTACGACGGCCAGGGGCTGCTGGTGCGCAAGGATCTCGGCGTAGCCAAGGGCGAGGACCTCGACGGCGCCACCATCGGCGTCCAGAGCGGCACCACTGGCGAACTCAACATCGCCGATTTCTTCCGCAAAACCGGCAAGAAATTCACGCCGGTAACAATCGAGGAGACAAGCGAATTCACAAAGGCGCTGGATACCGGCCGCGTCGATGCTCTAACTCAGGATTCGACTGACCTCGCTGCCAAGCGAACCCAGCTCAAGAGCCCTGATGACTACGTTCTCCTGCCCGAGCGCCTGTCGAAGGAGCCGCTCGCACCGGCCGTCCGCGGCGGTGACGACCAGTGGCTGGAAATCGTCAACTGGACGGTCTTTGCAACCGTTCAGGCCGAAGAACTGGGCATCACCAAAGACAATGTCGATAGCTTCCTGACCAGCGACGATCCGACGATCAAGCGCTTCCTCGGTGTCGATCCATCGCTTGGAGAGGCGATCGGTCTGGACCCGAAATTCGCCTATCACATTATCAAGGCCGTCGGTAACTACGGCGAAATCTTCGAACGCAACGTCGGCAAGGGCACGACGCTCAATTTCGACCGCGGCTATAACCAGCTGTGGACGAAGGGCGGCCTGATCTATTCGCCGCCCTTCCGTTGAGCATCGCCGTGCTGTCGCAAGCGAGTTCGCATCATCAACTCGGGCCGGGTTTTTCGAAGCCCGGCTTGGGCACCATCCGCCGCTGGATCGGTCCATCACCGGCTCAACAGATCGCCGTGCTCCTCTTCATCGTCGCGGTCTTCTGGTATTTCGGCGACAACATCGTCGCCACCATGCAGCGACTGGGCCTGCGCCCCGGTTTTGTCTTTCTCGGCCAGCGGGCCAATTTCGAGATCGGCGAGAGCCTGATTTCCTATTCCTCCGCCGACACCTACGGCCGCGCACTGCTGGCGGGCCTCGTCAATACCGTCGCCGTCTCCGCCTTCGGATGTCTCTTCGCCACCATTCTCGGCGTTCTCCTTGGCATCGCCCGCCTGTCGCGCAACTTGCTTCTTTCAAATGTCGTGCGGGCCTATGTGGAGATCTTCCGCAACACGCCGCTCCTCCTCCAGCTCTTCGTGTGGAGTTCCCTCTTTCACAGCCTGCCGGCGCCGCGCCAGGCGATCCAATTCTCAGGCAACGTCTTCCTCACCAATCGCGGCATCTTCGTTCCGCGCCTTACCCTGGAAGGCCCCTCAATGCTCATCTGGCTGCCCCTTGCAGTCGCCGTAGGCGGCGCGACGACCTTTCTCGCGCGCCGGCTATTTTTCGGCCAGCACTACTATGCAAGCCGGGTCGCCGGCGGTGCCCTTGCCGCCACGATCGCCTTTCTGTGGCTGGCGGACGTTTCCATCTCCGCCGAGCTGCCCGCGAAAGGCGGTTTCAACATTCGCGGCGGCCTGTCGTTGACACCGGAATTCGCCGGTCTCTTGACAGGCTTGGTCTTCAATTCGGCTGCGACTATCGCCGAAATTGTACGCAGTGGCATCCAGTCTGTCGGAAACGGACAGTGGGAGGCGGCGCGCGCGTTAGGGCTTGGGCCCGGCCACATCATGCGCCTGATCGTGTTGCCACAAGCGCTACGCGTGATCACGCCTCTGATGACCTCCAGCTATCTCGACCTCACGAAAAACTCGAGCCTGGCCGTGGCTATTGGCTTCCCCGATCTCGTCAGTGTCGCCAATACGACCGCGAATACCACCGGCCAATCGCTGGAAGCGATTGCGATCATCGCCCTGGCCTATCTCACGCTGAACCTCGCCGTCTCGCTGGCGATGAATCTCTACAATCGCCGCATCGTGCTGAAGGACACCCGCCGCAAATGAGCGAATTGCAGATCACCGCACCCCGGCGGCTCGTCCCTCGCCGGCTTACCGCCGGTCTCATAGACAGCAAGGCCAATACGGCAATCACACTCCTCTTTGGTGCAATCCTTCTCTGGCTGTTTTCGCCGATCTGGCGCTGGGCTTTCGAGAATGCTGTATGGACAGGATCAGCTCAGACCTGCGCCGCTGAGAGTGCCGGCGCCTGCTGGGCCTTCATCGGCGCAAAACTTCGCTTTATCCTCTTCGGCTTCTACCCGCCTGAGCTGCAATGGCGCCCCGCGCTTGTCCTACTTGGCATCGGTGCCATGCTATCGCTCTCCGCCAGCCCGCGTTTCTGGAGCGTGAAGCTCGTGCCGCTCTGGCTGCTGACGCTTCTTCTCGCCTGGCTATTGATGTCGGGTATCGCTGTTCGGCCCGTAGTCCCCCCCAACCAGTGGGGCGGTTTGCCGATCACCATCCTCGTCTCGCTGGTCGGGCTTGCGAGCGCCTTTCCGCTGGCACTGGTGCTTGCACTCGCGCGACGCTCCTCAATGGGCATCCTGCGCGCACTGTCGGTAATTTTCATCGAATGCCTGCGAGGCGTACCGCTGATCGCGGTCCTCTACGTCGCAATGTTGATTGTACCTATGGCCTTGCCGGCAGAGACGCTGCTGGACAAGCTTGCGCGGGCGCAGATCGGCATTACGCTGTTCGTCTCAGCCTATCTCGCGGAGATCATCAGGGCCGGGCTGCAATCGATCCCGGCCGGGCAAACAGAAGCAGCCCTTTCGCTCGGCCTTGGCTACTGGCGCACGGCGCAGCTCGTCATCCTGCCGCAGGCCCTGAGGGCGGTCATCCCCGCAATCGTCAACCTGTCGGTCGGCATCCTGCTCAATACCTCGCTCCTTGCCGTCATCGGCATATCCGACCTCCTCAACACTGCCAAGATCTCCGCGGCGGATCCCAATTGGCTGGGTTTCTATTCTGAAGCGTTCTTCTTCGCGGGGACTCTTTATTTTGCAATCAGCTTCGCGGCTTCGCGTTACAGCCTTTGGCTGGAGGCAAGGCTGCGGCGAGGCGGCAAGTAGCAGGAGAGCGATTCTATGCAAGAATCCAGGCAACGAAAGCGTGGCGCCGCAAGACACCATCGCGGTCGCAGACAACACGACACCCTCCTGGTTCAAACCACATCACGTTTCGATCCCGAAGGACCGGGATATCCCTGGCCACAAGCTCGGCAATGTCACCCGGGGCCCGAGACGGTCGCGGCGTACAGCCGACGCAAAGACATTTCGTAATACATCAATTCCGTAGAATTTGATCACTTACCTTCTTTGTCGACTTCTTTCACCAATAGGCCAGCAATCTGGGAGAAGAAAATGGAAGCAGCAGCCTTCAAACCGGCTTATCGCATCGGGCCCACGGCAACCCGCCTGACCAGTGAGGAGGAAGCACTCTCGACCGCGCGAGCGCTCGCAAAGGAATTCGCCGCCGGTGCTGCAGAGCGGGACACCAATCGGTTGCTACCGCATACCGAGCTGGATGCGCTCTCCCAATCCGGATTGCTCGCAATTACGGTTCCCACTGAGTACGGCGGCATCGACGTGTCGAATGCGGTGCTGGCCGAGATTACCGCCATTCTGTCCGAAGCTGACGGCTCCATCGGGCAGATCCCGCAAAACCACTTTTACATTCTCGAGGCGCTGCGTACCGACGGAAGTGAAGAACAGAAGCGCTATTTCTTCGGTCGGGCACTCGTTGGCGACCGGTTCGGCAACGCGCTTTCGGAACGCGGAACCAAGACGGTTGGTCACTACAACACCCGGATCGTCCGCGATGGATTCGGCTACCGCATCGATGGCCGAAAATTCTATTCGACCGGGGTGATCTTCGCCGATTGGATTGCCATTTTCGCCTTGGATGCCGAAGACAAGCTCACCATGTCCTTTGTGCCGCGCGGAACGGACGGTATCGAGATCATCGACGACTGGGACGGTTTTGGCCAACGCACGACAGGCAGCGGCACCACCGTGCTCGACAATGTTTATGTCGCGGCCGATGCCGTCATTTTCCATCATAAAGGCTTCGAGCGTCCGACCACCATCGGTTCGGTTGGCCAGATCATTCATGCCGGCATCGATCTCGGTATCGCGCGGGCTGCCTTTGCCGAAACAGTCGATTTCGTTCGAACAAAGTCGCGCCCCTGGATGAACAGCGGCGTCGAGCGCGCTTCCGATGATCCGCTGACCGTCGCCAAACTCGGCGAGATCGCAATTCGGCTGGAAGCGGCGACGGCGACGGTCAAGAACGCCGGCCTTAAGGTCGACATCGCGCAAATCGATCCGACGGAAGAGAACGTCGTGGCCGCAACGCTTTCGGTCGCCGCTGCCAAGGTCCTCACTACCGAAATCGCGCTCGACGCAGCCAATACACTTTTCGAATTGGCCGGCAGCTCATCCACCCGTATCGGTCTTAATCTGGATCGCCATTGGCGCAACGCCCGCACCCACACGCTGCACGACCCGGTGCGCTGGAAATATCATGTGGTCGGCAACTATCACCTCAACGGGACGATCCCGCCGAAGAACGGCGCTCTCTGAAAAGTAAGATCCCCGTTCGCCCTAGCGAACGGGGATCATTTCTTCGGGGCCGCCCCGCCTTGTGTCAGCTGTAAAGGCTAACCGTCGGGATCCTGTCGTTCAGGATGAAATCGCCTACTTCCTTGGCCTTGTAGTACACCGGATCGTGCAGCGTGTGGGTGCGGACGTTGCGCCAAAACCGGTCGAAGCGATAGGATTCTACCGTCGAGCGCGCGCCGGTGAGCTCGAAGACGCGTGCGGTAATGTCCAGCGATACGTGCGTGGCATTGACCTTCGCGGCGTAGGCTTCGGCCGCCGCTTCGCCGCGCTCGCGTGCCGTCACCGCTCGGCCACGCGAAAGCGCCGTCTGCACCGTGAGTGCTGCCGAATCGGCCAGTGCGATCGAGGCCTTTAGGGCGGAGCTGAACTCGCCGATGCGCTCGAGGATATAGGGATCGTCTGCTGCCCGCTCCACGCCGGAGCTAATCCAGGGACGCGTGGTGTTGCGCACGTAGTCGGCCGCTGCCCTGAGCGCACCGTCGGCGGTACCCAAATAGAAGTTCACGAAGACGAGTTGGATGAGCGGCGTATTGAAGGTTGGAAGCGCGGGCGGCACAGCGTTGATCTCGACCGGCGCGTCTAGGAAATCCTCCTCATAGACAGGAAAATCATGGAACTCGACGCTGCCGCTGTCGGAAAGTCGCTGGCCGATATTGTTCCAGTCATCGTTGGCCACATAGCCAGGCCGGTCGGTCGGTACGGCAAAATTGGCGATTTTGCCGTCGAGAAGCGCGTTGGCGTTGATGTAGTCGGAGATGCGTGCGGCCGTCGAGAAGGATTTGCGCCCGTTCAACACATAGCCGTTGCCGCGGCGGGTTAGCACCAGGCCGGGATCGCGCGGATTGACGGCGGCGCCCCAGTAATAGTCCTTGGCCACCGTCGCTGATCCTAACGCATGGACCCGCGCCGCGTCCTCGATCGCCCAGTAGATGTATTGGCTGTTGACGAAGTGATAGCCGAGCAACTGGCCGATCGAGCTTTCGCCGCGCGCCAGGACGCGAACCAGCCTGAGCCCGTCCACCCAGTCGAGCCCGCCTCCCCCGATCTCAGGCGCGTGCAGCGCGTTCAACAGTCCCGCATTCTTCAGCTTGACGATCTCGGCTAGCGGCGGCCGCCCCTCGCGATCGAGCTCCGCGCCGCGGGCCGCAAGCTCCGCCGAGAGCTGCTCGGCGCGCGCAAAAAGGGCTTCGCGGCCGACGCCGCGGCTCGCCACGTGAACGACGTTGGATTGGGTCATCAAAGAGGCTCCGGTTTTGGAAACTTGGACACCGGTTCATTAAATATAATATCTATAAATTTTATAGATTAAATGATCCGATTTTGCCGTGCCGGTGAGATTTATTGTTCCGGCGGTCGGCACAGCCGGGAATGCCTTGTCTGGAGAAGATCCAGCAGGCGACGGCATTATCGCATTGACCGTAAACACTGTTTAGTGACCATCGTAGCGAGACCGAATGCTCCCTTCCCGCGACCTCCCCCGTCCCGATCATGCCCACAACATGAAGCTGATTGGCCATTCGGATATTGGCGGCCGCGGCGACGGCCTGCAGCTGATGGTGCATCGCGGCTTCGCCTATATCGGCCATCCCTGGTCTCAGGGCTTTTCCATTGTCGATGTGCGCGATCCTGTCCGGCCGGGTGAAGTGACCTACATTCCCGCCCCGCCGAACACCTGGAACATCCATCTGCAGACGCATGACGATCTTCTGCTGGTCATTGATGCTCTCGACCTTTTCGCCGACGTCGAAACCTTCAGGGACGAGAAGACCTACTATACCCGCTCGATCGGCGAGACGGTTGCCGCCCGCAAGACGAAGCGGGCCTGGAGGGCTGGCATGACCGTCTACGATATATCCCGCCCGGACAGGCCGCGCCGCATCGGACAACTCGATGTGGATGGCATCGGTTTCCACCGCCTCTGGTATGTCGGCGGACGATACGCCTACGCCTCGGCGCTTCTCGATGGCTATACCGACTATATCTTCGTTACCATCGACATGGCCGATCCGACGCGGCCCGACATCGTTGGCCGCTGGTGGCTTCCGGGTATGAATGCCGGAGCCGGCGAAACCCCGACGGCGCCCGAAGGCAAGCGTTACGCGCTGCATCACTCGCTTGTCGCCGGCAACACAGCCTATGCCTGCTGGCGCGACGGCGGATTGACGCTTCTCGACATCAGCGATCACGCTGCACCGAAGCTGATTTCCCATCGGAACTGGTCACCCCCTTTCGGTGGCGGGACCCACTCCGCCCTGCCGCTGCCTGGCCGCGATCTGCTCGTCGTTGCCGACGAGGCTGTGCTCGATCATGAGGAGGACGGACGCAAGAACACGTGGATCTTCGATATCCGCGAGCCTTCCAACCCGATCAGCATCTCTTCCTTCCCGGTTCCTGAAGACGCCGACTACCCGCGTAAGGGTGGCCACTTTGGCCCACACAACCTGCATGAAAACCGGCCCGGGTCCTTTGTTTCCGAGACACTGATCTTCGCCACCTGGCAGAACGCCGGGATCCGCGCTTTCGACATTTCCGATCCCTACCGCCCGGTAGAGACCGGCGCGCTGGTGCCTGCGGGGCCGGCACAGATGACCGATCGTCGCCCCGGCCGGCCAAGCGTCATCCAGTCAGCAGACGTCTTCGTCGACGCCGCCGGCCTCATCTATGCGACCGACTACAATGCCGGGCTTGAGATCATCGAATATGGCGGCTGACGGCGCCATCCTTCCAGAACGACCCAGGAGCTTTCCATGACCCGAGAAATCAGACTGAACGCCTTCGACATGAATTGTGTCGGCCATCAGTCGCCCGGCCTTTGGCGACATCCGCGCGACAAATCCTGGACCTACAAAGACCTCGACTACTGGGTGCATCTGGCAAAAACGCTGGAGCGCGGTCGCTTCGACGGACTGTTCATCGCCGACGTGCTTGGCGTCTACGACGTGCTGAACGGTAATGTCGATGCCGCACTTCGCCATTCCGCTCAGGTGCCAGTAAACGATCCACTGCAGATCATTCCCACCATGGCTTACGCGACCGAACATCTCGGCTTCGGGCTGACCGCTTCACTCTCATTCGAGCATCCCTATACCTTCGCGCGGCGAATTTCGACGCTCGATCATCTGACCAAGGGTCGCGTCGGCTGGAACATCGTTACCTCCTACCTCAACAGTGGGGCGCTCAATATAGGCCAGAAAGACCAGGTTCATCACGACGACCGCTACGATCTCGCCGATGAATATCTGGAGGTCTGCTACAAGCTTTGGGAGGGAAGCTGGGAGGACGGAGCCGTCGTGCGCGACCGCGAAAGCGGCATCTTCACCCACCCTGAAAAGGTTCACCCCATCCGTCATTCAGGCAAGCATTTCACCGTGCCCGGCATCCATCTGTCGGAACCATCACCGCAGCGCACCCCAGTGCTTTATCAGGCTGGCGCATCCAGCCGCGGCAAGGAATTCGCCGGCGCTCATGCCGAATGCATTTTCGTGGCAGCACCCTCGAAGGCGGTGTTGAAGCGCTATGTCGCCAATGTGCGCGAAGCGGCGGAACGGCGGGGCAGAAATCCGCGTGAGATCCTCGCTTTCAACCTCCAGACGGTCGTACTCGGCGAAACGGATGCCGAGGCGAAGAAGAAGTTCGACGAATACCGCAACTACGTCTCTTATGAAGGGGCGCTCACACTTATCTCCGGCTGGACGGGGATCGATTTCGGCCAGTTCAAGCCCGACGAGGTGCTACGGCACCGCTATACCAACGCCGTGCAATCAGCCGTGGAGACCTTCACGACCATCGATCCGGATAAGGAATGGACGGTGCGCGAAATGGCCGATTGGGTTGGGGTCGGAGGCTTCGGGCCCGTCTTTGTCGGGTCGCCGCAGACGGTCGCCGACCTCATGCAGGAGTGGATCGAGGATACCGATGTCGACGGCTTCAATCTTGCCTATGCCGTCACCCCGGAAAGCTTCGAGGATGCCGTCGACCTGTTGGTGCCGGAATTGCAGAAGCGTGGCGTCTACAAGACCGACTACCGCCAGGGAACGCTGCGCGAGAAACTGCTGGGCAAGGGGCCGCGACTGGCAGCCCCCCACCCCGGGGCGGCCTATCGCGACCGTGGCGACATCGTCCGCCTGGCCGGTTGAATCTTTGGAAAAGAATTTTCAACGGCCATACAATTTTAGTCTATAAAATCTGTAGACTATAACAACAGCGACTAGCATGGGGTCTCCAGATCAAGGGGGTCCCGCCATGAGCCATATCGCTTCCGACACGGTTTTTTCACGCCGCAATTTCCTCAAGGCCGCCGGTGCTGCCGGTGCCGCCGCCTCCATCGGCGCCTTCGCCGGCAATACCGGCTACGCGATTGCCGGCAATCTTGCCAAGGTGAAGCTGGAGTGGACGGAAGTGGCGGCCTGCCATTCGCCCGTCGGTTTTGGCCTGGCAAAGGGAATCTATGAGAAAAACGGTCTCGACGTCGAGCTCTTCTACCAGGGGGCTTCCGGCCAGACGTTGATCCAGTCGCTCGCCACCCATAAAGCCGAAGCAGGCCCCGGTCTGCTCTACGATTGGCTGAAGCCGATCGAGCAGGGCTTCAACGTCAAGCTCTTCCACGGATCACACGGCGGCTGCCAGCGTCTTCTCGTCAAGAAGGATTCCGGCATCAAGTCGCTCGCAGATCTCAAGGGCAAGACGATTGGTACCTTCGACGTCGGCTCGCCCTCGCGCGTGGCGTTCTCGGTGGCGCTCGCCAAGGCCGGGATCGACCCCGAGCATGACGTGACCTGGAAGGTCTTCCCCTTTGATCTCGTTGCCGAAGGTGTCGAGCGGGGCGAGGCCGACGCCGTCGCCCATATGGATCCCTGGGCCTACTCCTATGAGAAGCAGCACGATTTCCTGAAGATCTACGATACCCAAACCGGCGTCTTCCAGGATCGCGTCTGCTGCGTGCTCGGCGTGAACGGCGACTATTACGATGCCAACAAGGACGTCATCCGCCGCGTAGCCGCCGCCAACCTCGAAATCCACCAGTACACGGCCGAACATCCCGACGAAGTGGCGAAATGGTATTTCGACACGCTGAAGCCAGGACTGCCACTGGAGGATCTGACAGAAGTCCTTGCCGGCCTCACCTATCACAAGAACTGGTTCGGCAAGGATCTCATCGACGAGGTGCGGATCGGCTATGAAAACTTGAAGCAGACCGGCGTCATCGACGCGGCGACAGATCCAGAGGAAATCGCCCACCGCGTCACGCTCGATATCTTCGCGTGAGGCCGAAGCCATGGCCGATATCGCACAAGACGGCGCGCCGCTGATTAGCGGGCGCCTCTCGTCCCTCCAGGACCATGTCTGGAGGGACGGCTTCCTTGCCGCTGCGACCTGGTTCCTTGCGGCGGCGATCAGCCATTTCCTGCCGGATGTGGTTGTCTGGGGCGATACTGAGGCTTTCGCGCTCCTGACCGCGATCGGCGGGGCAGTCTTCCTCGCCCTTGCCTTCGCCGTGCCGCGCCTGGCGGACAAGCTCCGCACGCTCGTCCACTACGGCCCCTGGTTCGTCGCCATCGGCATCTGGCTCGCCGTTTGGGAACTGACGACGGCCAAGCTCGGCTGGCTGCCGAAGCCTTTCTTCTCGCCGCCGCAGGGCCTGCTGCACGTCTACCTGACCGATTGGGACAGGCTCCTGATCTGCATCGCTTATACGGGCCGCCTGTGGATCCTCGGTTTTTCCTCCGGCATTCTCGCTGGCTTCGTCGCTGGTGTTGCCCTCGGCTGGTCCAAGCGCTTCGCCTATTGGGGCATGCCGATCCTGAAGCTGATCGGCCCTGTGCCGGCGAGCGCCTGGATCCCCTGCACCTTCTTCATCTTTCCCTCGACGTTCCATGCCTCGATCTTCCTCGTGGCACTCGCCTCCGGCATCCCGGTCGCGATCCTGACGGCGGCCGGCGTAGGGCAAGTTAACAAATCCTTCTACGACGTGGCGCGCACCCTCGGCGCAAGCAATCGTTACCTGATCTTCAAGGTGGCCGTTCCAGCGTCGCTGCCCAACGTCTTCGTCGGTCTGTTCATGGGGCTGTACTATTCCTTTGCGGTGCTGGTCGTCGCCGAAATGCTCGGCGCCAAATATGGGCTCGGCTGGTACCTGCAGTTCAACACGGCCTATTCGGCCTATGCCAATGTCTATGCCGCTCTGATCATCATGGCGCTGATCTGCGCTGGACTGGTGAAGTTGCTCTTCATCGTTCGCGAGCGCCTGCTTGGCTGGCAGAAAGGGATCATCTGATGAATGCGCTTGCACGAAGTGTCGCGCCGGCTCAGAGCCTGCGCCTTGACATCGACGATGTCAGTCACGAGTTCGATTTTGGAAAGAGCCGGTTGGCCGTCCTTTCCAACATCTCGATCACCATCGAGCCAGGCGAGTTCGTAGCCCTTCTAGGTCCCTCCGGCTGCGGCAAGTCCACACTGCTGAGGTTGGCCGCCGGGCTGGAAGCGCCGACCCGCGGCGCGGTGCTGGAAGACGGTAGAGCGATCACGCGACCGGACCCCTCCCGTATCCTCGTTTTTCAGGATGCGACGCTGTTCCCCTGGCTGACCGTCTGGAAAAATGTCGCGACCGGGCTCGATGCCCGCGGCATTCTGAAAGATCAGGAGCATCGCGTCGACGACATCTTGAAACTCGTGAAGCTGGACGCCTTCGGCGACGCTTATCCGCACCAGCTTTCCGGGGGCATGGCCCAACGCGTGGCAATCGCCCGTGCGCTCATAAACGACCCAAAGCTGCTGCTCCTCGACGAACCCTTCGGAAAGCTCGATTCGCTGACACGATTAAAGATGCAGAAGGAACTGCTGCAGCTGTGGCAGCGCTCCGGCTTCACCGCGCTGCTCGTCACCCACGATGTGGAGGAAGCGCTGCTGCTCGCCGACCGCGTTATCGTCTTCGGCGACCGGCCCGCAAGCATCATCGCCGACATCACCGTCGACAAGCCGCATCCGCGCCGGCGGGACGATAACGCTCTCGTAGCACTTCGCCAGGGGCTTCTTGAAAAGCTCGGAGTGTCCCATGACGTCTAATCCGCGCCTTGCCAATGCGCTCGCCATCGCCGGTTTTGCCGCGCTTGCGGTCGGACTTGCCTGGTGGTGGCTGGTCTTCCGTCAGGTCGTTGCCAACGACTACATCAGCTATCGCCAGGCCGCCACCTGCATCGGTCGCTCCAGCGACCTTTGCCTGCTCGCACAGTCACTCTGCAAGTCGAACCACTGGCTCGACATCAAGACCTATTCCTCTTCCGTCTTCTGGGCCGGCGTGGCGTCGCTGAGCGCCAGCCTCATCCTGCGCTCGAGCCGCCGTTTCGCTTGAGCGACAAACCGCAATAAGGATCAAGACCATCATGGCAGCGCCCAAAACCCTTCCCATCCTCGATCTCAACCGCTTCGCGCCGGACCACCGCGAGCGCACCCAGGCGCTTGCGGAACTGCGCGACGTCAGTCGCACGGTCGGTTTCTTCTATCTCGCGGGTCACGGCATCCCTCAGGAGGAGATCGACGAGTTGACCACTCTTGCGCGCCGCTTCTTTTCCCTGCCGGAGAAAGACAAGCTCGAGATCGAAATGCGCAGGTCCCCACATTTCCGGGGCTATAACCGTGCCGGCCTGGAATACACGCGCGGCGCTCAGGACTGGCGCGAACAGGTGGATTTCGGGCCTGAGCGAGAAAAGCTCGACCTGACGGCGGGCGATGCTCCCTGGAAGCGGCTGATCGGCCCCAACCAGTTCCCCTCTGTTCTGCCCGAGTTGCGTCCAGCCGTGCTCAAATGGATCGAGGACGTTACCGCCGTCGGCCTCAAGGTGTTGCAGGCCTTTTCCGAGGCGCTGGGCCAGAAGCCGGACGTCTTCGCGCCGATCTACAGCAACGGCCCCAACCAGCTTCTGAAGATCGTCCGCTATCCAGGCCGCGACCAGACCGAGAGCGACCAGGGCGTCGGCGCCCACAAGGATGGCGGCTTCGTCACCATTCTCCTGCAGGATGTTGTCGGCGGCTTGCAGGTCGATGACGGTGAAGGCGGCTGGATCGACGCACCGCCGGTCCGCGGCACGTTCGTGATCAACATCGGCGAACTCCTTGAACTGGCGTCCAACGGTTACCTGAAGGCCAACATCCATCGCGTGGTGACACCGGCGGCCGGCGGGGATCGTCTTTCCATCCCCTTCTTTCTTGGCGCCAATCTCGCCGCCTCCATCCCGGTTCTCAACCTCCCGCCGGAACTGGCCTCGGAAGTGCGCGGCGTCACGCAGGACCCGCTCAACCCACTGTTCCGCGCGGTCGGCCGCAACGTGCTGAAATCTCGTCTGCGTTCCCATCCGGACGTGGCGCGCGAGCACCATTCCGACCTGCTGGAAGAACAGGCGCAGGAAAAGACCCCCGCCTGATCCAGCCGCTGTCGCTCCACCGAAATGGTCCGCGGCAGGTGCGTTGTAGCCTGCCAGCGCGAGGCTTTGTCCAATCGCAACGTGAGAGAAAGGCAATCAGCATGACGATCCACAATCCGCCGTCACCGGTTCCGGAAACACCCGCGCAGTCTTCCGGCACCTCCGGTCCCCGCTCGTTGCGACGCCATCCCGAGACGATCGCGCTCCACGGCGGCAGCTTCCGCTTCGACCCCGTCTCTGGCGCGGTCGCCGTGCCGATCTATCAGACCACGTCGTTCCAGCTTCCCGGTACGGAAGGCGCCGACAAGCTTTTCGCGTTGGAGGCCGCCGGTCACCTCTATACCCGCGTCTCCAATCCGACACAGGACGCCTTCGAGCAGCGCTTGGCCGAACTCGAAAGCGGAGCGGCTGCACTTGCGCTTGCCTCGGGACAGGCCGCCTCTGCTTTTGCCATTCTCAACCTTGCCCGCGCCGGCGACAATATCGTCAGCGCCGCCGGCCTGTACGGTGGCACCTGGGCGCTTTTTGCCGCGACGCTGAAGAGCTTTGGCATCGAAACGCGTTTCGTCGACGCCGCCGATCCCGAGGCATTCGCACGCGCGACCGATGACAGAACGCGAGCCTACTACGCCGAATCCCTGCCAAATCCGAAGCTCGAGGTCTTCCCGATTGCCGAAGTCGCCGAGGTCGGCCGCCGCTTTGGCATCCCCCTGATCGTCGACAATACCGCCGCTCCCCTCGTCATCCGGCCATTGGAGCATGGCGCTGCAATCGTCGTCTATTCCACGACGAAATACATTGGCGGCCACGGCACCTCGATCGGGGGCGCCATCGTCGATGGCGGTACCTTCCCTTGGAAGGATCTCGCCAATCGCTTCCCGACGCTGCACGAGCCTGATCCGAGCTATCACGGCAAGACCTGGATCGAAAAGGCGGCAGCGATCGATTTCCATCCGTATATCCTGCGCGTGCGCGCCGTGCTGTTGCGCGACATCGGCGCGGCCATCAGCCCTCAGAACGCCTTCCAATTTATTCAAGGCCTCGAAACCCTGCCGCTGCGGCTGCGGCAGCACAACGAGAATGCCGTCAAAGTCGCTGAATTCCTGAAGAACCACCCAAAGGTCTCACGGGTCATCTTTCCGAAATTCCAGACCGGGGCCGCCGGCGAGCGGGCGGAGAAATATCTTCGCAACGGCTACTATGGCGCGCTCGTCGGCTTCGAGTTGAGGGACGGGCGCGAAGCTGGTCGCAGCTTTATCGACAACCTTCAACTGCTTTACCACGTTGCCAACATCGGCGACGCGCGCTCTCTGGCAATCCACCCATCCACAACAACGCATTCACAGCTGACAGCCGAGGAGCAACTCGCAACCGGCGTCACCCCCGGTTACGTGCGCCTCTCGATCGGCCTCGAGCACTGGGAAGACATCGTTGCGGACATTGCGCAGGCGTTGGAAGCGGCATAGTCCAGCAGTCATCAACAAGCGGACCGGCCAGCAGTGATTATCTGCTCGCCACACTGGCACGGCATTTGCAGGCTCGGCGGTGCCTTGACGTCGAGCCTGACAGGGCGTGCCACCTCCCACGCAGACAGGAGTGCTGATCGCATCAGCACGCAGTCTCCAAGGGTTGACGTCTCCACACCGCCAGTGCTTCTCGCGCTCCTCGTCGATCAGTGGGTCGATATCGGTGGTGAAACGCTCTGGCATCCATCTCTGCGGAAATGTGCCGGCAGCTTTGCTGCCAGCACTACCGACGTCGTTGCTGTAGCGATGGTCGACTTCATTCTCGTTTCCCTACGTTGGTCTCTTCAACGTTGATGACGCAGGAAAAGGCGAATTCAACCGGCGACGCGGCCGATGACAGCACCAGCTATATGCGTAAAACTCGCCACCGGTGTGAAGGAGACAGGCTGAGGTAGTCGGGGCTATTTCGCCCTATCGAGCACAGCCCTTCCCTCGCACATCGGCGAGCCGCACCGCTTTCCCGATTTCGATTTGATGCCGGGTTATCGGGCAATAGCGGATTCCCTGCGTAGTTAGTGAAGATCAGTGGGCGTCTCTTCGCTTTCGTTTGCCCTGCGATCCGCAAGCAGCCGATCTAAAGCCCAATGCTCTGGCCCAAACGGGCGCTGGTTCAAAAATGAAGTGACAAGGGTTGTCGTTTCGTGACCGCCAGACGAGGGGTTCCCACGATGAACGACGACCTCTGTACTAGTCACATCATCGATACCCAAAAACCACCGATCGCCATTCGCGCTCGAGGCAAATTCTCTTAGATTTTCCAAGTTGAAACTCCTTCCTTGAAGAAGAAACTAGGACTCTACAGCGGGATTGCGACAAAATACTTGGGAGCGTCTATTTTCAGGCCGAGAAGTAACCTTCGGTCTCCCTGGACGCGTTGCTGGAGCCAACCTGTGGGGATATCTAGATCGACGGCGCCGTTCTGGCCCTGATCTCCCTCTTTACGCACAATCATCTGTTTTGGATCGCGAACTCGCAGTTAGCTTTTATAGAGTTTCCGGATTTTTCCACGCCGCTTTATTCCATTGCCCAGTCCCTCGCGAAGCTTTCAGGCAGAGACGCAAAATCGACCGACGACCCGGCCCTGATATCAGAGGAGTCAACCGTCCAAGAGCAGAGGCCGTCCAATTCGGATACGTCCGGAGAGGGTATCTGATCCAGGTTTGAGCTCATCCTCTGCTCCATGATCACGTCTCCCCGACTATCTCTTTCGACGCTATGGTCAGGGAAAGCCGATCGGGCAAGAGATCACGCTCTACACCGTCTGGTACGAGCTGCGATGGGGCATCACCGCGTGCCTTCTTCGTACCATCCCCCTCATTACGATGATCTTCTGCTTCCACCCGCCAACGAAGAGCGTGACGGCGGTGCGCAAAAGGCAAGCGCAGAAGCTGCTCTTGCCCAGGCACAGGTGAAGCTGGACACGACGCCGGTACGGGCCGGCATCGCGGGCACGGTCCAGCACTTCACGCTCCGGCCGGGCAACGTCGTCAATACGATGATTTGCCCCGCGGGCATTCTCGGGCCGACGGGTGCCGGCAAGGGCACCCTGATTGCAGGCTTCGACCAGATCGAGGCGCAGGTGATGAAGCCGGGCATGATTGCCGAAGCCACGTGCATCGGGAAGCCCTTCACCATCATTCCGCTGGTCGTGACCCAGGTTCAGGACGTAATCGCCGCCAAAAAGTCGCATCTCAGTCTTGACTGGTAACGCCCAAGACCAAGTTTGAATTCGCCGGTAAGAGGTGCAGTCGCGCGGGCGAGGCCAGATAGAGGACATAGCGCTCGGCTGCGTCCGCCAGTGCCAAGGCAGCCTCCGACTCCCGCCAGCCGGCATTTATCGCTGAGATCACAGTGTTCCGGGCGATCTTGTCAAATACACGAGAACACTGTGCCTCGCGGCGCAAATCATTAACATGGAAAGTAGGTGCCGGGAGGTCGGAAGACATGACGTCCTCCTTTCGGTCGGGGCAAGGGGTTGAGGACCCAAAACGGCAGCGCCCTGATAATTGCTGCCGAAGTTGAGAAGATGCGCCTTCGAAAGATACGAAGCAAGCTTATTAACGCACGTCGTCTCACGCTCAGCTCCCCGAAGACAGTCGTACCTTTACCAAGCTGCTATTGGGAAGGCATGCCCTCGAAACGGTTTCGTCGCGTACTCTATTGAAGCAGCCATTCAAGGGCTGCGCGCGTCGGTGCCTGTTTCACGAGCCATCAGCCTCGTCATGTGGGCTCGAAGCTCTATCTCGTCCAGAATGCGACCGGCGGCTCAAAGATCTGCCAGGATGAAGAGGACTGAAACAAAGAACATGAAATGTAAAAATAGAATTTATTGCAAGTCATCAAAAATAGTATTTCAAGCACTCCAAATAAAATGGAGGGAAAAAATAATATATTAGTCGAGAATTGCGTTTTGTGTTATTGTAGTTCTGCGCAATATTGCGCGTTCTCATTCAGATTGGATATGGACATGCTAGACATGACCTGGCTTCGCCCCGGCCTATGGGGAGCGGCATGCGGCGCGGCCGCACTTGCCATCGTCGGCTTCACATGGGGAGGTTGGGTGACCAATGGCAGTGCTCAAAAAGCCGCCGGGATCGAGCGAACCTCGGCCATCGCGGCTGCGCTGACGCCCTATTGTCTCGAGAGGGCCAAATCGGATCCAGCTTCGGCAGAGATCTTGGCCGCACTCAAAGCAGCCGGTACCTACGGGCGTAGCGATGTTATCAAGAAGGCCGGCTGGGCAACGCCACTTGGCAGCACCGAGCCAAATGCAGACCTTGCACAGGCCTGCCAGATTGCGCTCGGAAGCGCGGGCTAATTTCAAAGCCTGGGGGATCGCGGAGCCTGAATGGAAGGAGCCCTGCCATGCAGGCAAAGCCATCCGGTAGCGATCGGTCAAACAAGATCGACGGATAACGAGTGATCCGTTTCGAGAAAAAGTTCGATCTGCAGTCATCGCTGAAGGAAGCGGAAACCAGTCGCGCCGAACCGGTCCACGAATCTGCGAAAGAAGAGAATAAAAAGACAGGCAGAGGCCAAGTGCGGTCACGAACTCAAACGGCTGATGATGACCGCCTCTAGAGCGCATGCTGCCTGTCGCTTGTCCCCGCATCATGGGCCCGGCACTTTAATTTCAATGAACAAAGGATCGCCTGGATAGCCAAAGGACAAGTGCGAAGCAACCGTGAGGCGCGGAAACCGAAACAGGAAAAGGCGCCGGCGAAGGTGCAGGCAAGCTTTGCCAACCAGATCAAGGATGCCTCGAAAAGCAGCCTGCAGGGCGGCAAACACAAGAATTGAAGCACAAACAATAGCGCCAAAGCGCCGGCTTTGCTCGCCGAGTTAGCGCCGTGAACAGACATATTCCGAAAACCAGGAGATTCGGCAATGACAAACATTCTTCATGAGATCTATCGCTTCGACTATAGGCTGTTCCTCATCAGGTCCGCCGTGGTGATAGCCCTCGCCTTCTCGGCACTCGTTACCATGCGTGGAATTATTCTTTGATCGATATCATCGACCGCGACCCGAACCATACCCTTTCCGATGAAAGGGCATGGCTCAATATCCTCGCCAGATACCGTCAGCCGTATCTCAAACGCAGCGTTATCGAACTTACGGTGACCGCCATCCCGTTCGCGCTTTTCTGGGTCGGCGCATGGGCATCGGTTCACTACAGCTGCTGGCCCGGCCTGATCCTGATCGTTCCCGCAGCAGCCTTCCTGTTGCGTCTGTTCATGATCCAGCACGACTGCGGCCATGGTTCCTTCTTCGCGCGTCGACGCGCTGACGACTGGACGGGCCGCGTGATCGGTGTCCTGACGCTTACTCCCTATGACTATTGGCGTCGGGCGCATGCGGAGCATCACGCCTCGGCAGGCAATCTCGAGGAGCGCGGCATCGGCGACATAACCACATTGACGGTATCGGAATACAAGGCCCTGTCGTGGTCCGGACGGCTTAACTACCGGCTCTACAGGCATCCGGCAATCATGTTCGGCATTGGCCCCGCATGGCTGTTCCTGTTCAAGCAGCGGCTGCCCTTCGGCATGATGCAAGCCGGTTCATTGCCCTGGATATCCACCATGGGGACAAATCTGGCGATCGCTGTCATCTCCGGGGTACTGATATGGGCAATCGGAATCCTGCCCTTCCTGGCGGTGCATCTGCCGATCACCCTGCTGGCTGGAGCCGCGGGCATATGGCTTTTCTACGTCCAGCACCAGTTCGAGGAAACCCATTGGTCGAAAAAGCCCGAATGGCAGTTTTCACATGCAGCCCTTCATGGCGCGTCGCACTACGATCTGCCGCTCGCACTTCGCTGGATCAGCGGTAATATCGGCATCCATCACGTTCATCATCTGTCGAGCAGGGTGCCTTACTACAGGCTGCCGGAAGTGCTGCAGGATCACCCCGAACTGGCCGGCGTCGGCCGTATTACGCTGATGGAGAGCCTGCACTGCGTAAAACTGGTTCTCTGGGATGAGCAAAGCCGGCGCCTGATCTCGTTTCGCGAGGCCGCAAAGTTGCGGTACGCGTAATAGTAGGCGATTTAACAGGCCATCGTGGATGAACCACGTTATTCCGTGGCGGGACTTTTTGCAGAGCTGCGGGAGCGTCCTCTCTTTGCTCTTTCCTCCGCGTTCGGCTTCTGCCTGATGCGAATCCTGAGAGGACTGCCTTCGGTTCGTTCGATGTCGAACTGGCCCGTCTTGCGGACGAGGTCGCTCAATTTCTTGAAGCCGAATGTCCGCGGATCGAAATCCGGTGCCAGATTGAGAAGCTGCTTGCCGACCGTGCCGAGGCTGATCCAGCCGTCATCAGTATCTTCCTGAGCCAGGACCCGCTTTATCAGAAGGCTGGCCGTATCCGGTGACTGCAGGGGCTTGCTGCTTGTGGCGGTATCGCCTTCCTCCTTGATCTTTCCCGGCAAGAGGTTTTCGGTATAGATGAAACGTCGGCATGCTTGGCGAAAACTCTCCGGAGTTTTCTGCTCCCCGAACCCGAAAACATCGATGCCCTGTTCGCGGATGCGTGCCGCTAGCCTCGTGAAATCGCTGTCGGACGAAACCAGGCAGAAGCCGTCGAAACGCCCGCTGTGCAGCAGGTCCATCGCATCGATGACAAGCGTGATGTCGGACGCATTCTTGCCTGTCGTATAGGCGAATTGCTGCTGGGGAATAATCGCGTGCTTTGCCAGGATCTCGGCCCAGCCCCGCGAACGCGTCCCCGAAAAATCACCGTAGATGCGGCGCACGCTTGCCTCGCCGATCTTGGCGACCTCTTCAAAAAGACCGTCGGCAATTCTCGCTGAGGTGTTATCTGCGTCGATCAGAACCGCCAGACGCGGTGATCGTGGTTCAGATGGCATCTATTGCCTCCCCCTTGCTTCAGTTCAGCCTTGCTACATGTCTTCGGTGATTACCTCGAGACGGGCACTCCGAAAGCCGTCGACAGGGCGACATCCGTCGCATCACGACCGACCGCCCTCTCCGATGCTTGAAGAAGGCGCGGTTGGACGAGGGCACCGCCTTGAGCAATCAATGTAAGCAATCTGGTCGCGGGCCGCCACATTAACTTTGTGCAACGCAGCAACCTCTAGCGTTCTCGCTCGTTGAGGTAACAATCATCGCCGTCATGGCCGTGATCTTAGGAGCCAAGATGCGACCATTATCCGACACCATAGCTCGTCTGTCACGGTTAAACCGCCGTCCCCCTTTCCCAAGCGATGCCCTCCCCACACGGCTGAGCGACCTTCCAAATTTCGGTTCCAACCCTGGAGCCCTCTCCGCCAAATTCTATGCCCCGTCAGAGCCCCCGAAATCGCCAGCCCTTGCCGTCGTCCTTCACGGCTGCACGCAAACAGCGGCGGGCTACGACGGTTGCGCCGGTTGGTCCAAGCTTGCAGAGGAGTATGGCTTCTACGTCCTTTTTCCGCAGCAGAGGCGCGAGAACAACGCCAACCTTTGCTTCAACTGGTTTGAGAAAGGCGACACGGTCAGAGATCACGGCGAAGCGATGTCCATACGGCAGATGATTGAAACTCTGGCCGCGAAATGGAAAATCGATAGAAAGCGCATTTTCATAACGGGCCTGTCAGCTGGCGGAGCAATGGCGAACGTTATGCTTGCTACCTACCCTGAAGTGTTCGCAGGCGGGGCAATTATCGCGGGACTGCCCTATGGCGTAGCATCAACGGTCCCGGAGGCTTTCGACAGAATGCGTGGCCACGGAGTGCCTGACAGGAACAAGCTGCAAAACCTGCTACGTGGAGCGGCTCCGACATTGACGACGTGGCCGTCAATCTCGGTTTGGCATGGTACAGCAGACCAGACGGTGTCTGCCGTCAATGCCACCGCGATCGTCGACCAATGGCGTGGCGCCCATGGAGTTGAAGGATATCCGCCGACAGTTACAAAGGACGAAGATATGGTGCGCCAGGATTGGCATAACGAAAGCGGCCAGGTCGTACTATCTTATCATTCGATCGATGGAATGGGGCACGGAACGCCTGTCGATGCTTCAAACGGTCGAGAAAACAGCGGCCCATTCATGTTAGACGTGGGCCTTTCCTCGACTTCAAAAATTGCTGCCGACTGGGGTCTCACACCGTCGTTTGAACGGAGGCCGCAGTCTACCCAAGCGCAGACGGCGCATCTTGCGCCGCCGATAGCTCCCAATTTGTCATCCGGGATAAAGCAAACGATTGAGAACGCCCTGCGAGCTGCTGGGCTGATGAAATAAAGCCATTCGCACAAGCGCACGGACACATTGGGCTGTTGGCTTTTGCTGTCGAATCGACTCGTTGGTCTCGCGACGACGCTCGACGAAGAGGAGACCACCTATGAGTTGCTCTCCGAACTCGCCGACGCGACCGTGAACGCGAAAGCCGCCTCACCGTCGAGAGGCGTGCGTCGGCGAGGCCAGTCTGTTGGCGTTATGGCCTCGGACAATGGCCCGCTAGGATCAAAAGGACCACCTCGGGACTCTACATTTGCTGTCGCCAAGATCCGCAGCCGAGTTGCGAAGGAGCACGCCGGTCAAGTTAGTTTTGAGCGCCGGTGGAACTAACTCGTAGTTCCGAGCTTATCTCGCTGCCCTTTGGAGTGAAAAAGATGACGGACTTTCAGGATATCACCATCGTAGAACTCAATGACATAGACTCCGGTTTGTCCAACGAGGGCCCGCTGACCAGCATGGTTCTTCGCCTCTCCGCAGACGCGCCTGATCCCTGGTGCGCCGCCTTCAACGAGGGATGGCAGTCTCACGATGGCATGATGAAGCGGAAAGCGACGGCCAACCGAGATACCATCACTTCCCTCTGTATGCCCTACGAATTGCAGGGGCAGATCATTGAACTGAACAAGGTCATTTCCCAGACAAACGCCACTTATCGCGCCTCACTGTCTCCAGAGGCGGCCGGGTGCTACCGTGAGGCGGATGCTAGGCGAGAACTCAGCGACCTGAAAAACTCGCTTACCTACGACTGACCATCTGCTCGGGACTTCAAGATGGGCCAACACCGCTCAACCATCCGCCCATCGCACGATCGATCGAACACGATATCGTCCGAGGCCGTCGTTAAACGGTGCCGCTGCCGCCAGTGGCTACTCTAGCCTCTGCCGGTGAGGCCAATTTTCCACAGCAAGAGAGCTCGTAAAGGCCTGCTGCCAGGGGTGAGTTCGCATACCTGCTTGAGCGATGGCGGCGGACGCTTAAACGAGCGCCGGGCCGACCGATACCAAGTCGAAAGCCGATTGGGCTTGGAACGGACGTTGGCATACATTTCGCGCAGCGCTTCAGTCTGTCCTATTGCGCCGTCTCGCCTCAGCCATCATGTATGATAGCGTCGGACACGAACCGCAAGGTGGCTATGGGAGAGATCAAAGCAGACATCGAGGCCGTCGGCCGGATGGAAGAAGTCCCCACCATTTTAGAAGTCGTCTGCAAGACCACGGGGATGGGTTTTGCTGCCGTCGCGAGAGTGACGGAAAGGCGTTGGGTGGCTTGCGCAGTTCTCGACACTATCGACTTCGGGCTCACGCCAGGCAGTGAACTGAGGCTTGAGTCGACGATCTGCAACGAGATCCGGCAGAGCCACCAGTCTGTAGTCATCAACAGCGTCACTGATAGTCCCGACTATTGTGATCATCACACGCCGGCAACGTACGGCTTTCAGAGCTACATCTCCGTCCCGATCGTTCAGCGCGACGGCTCCTTTTTCGGAACGCTATGCGCCATAGACCCCTCGCCTCACAAACTCGACAATCCCGAGACGATCGGCATGTTCAAGCTGTTCGCCAAGCTGATCGCCAGCAATCTCGACAATGAGGCTGATCTCGTTCAGGTACACGCCGACCTTGCTGAGGAGCGCGAACTGTCTGTAGTCCGCGAGCAGTTCGTGGCGGTGCTTGGCCATGATCTGCGCAATCCGATCGCGTCGATGATGGCGGGCATCCGACGCCTCACTCGTACTGGCGTCAACGACGAGACGCGCAAGATTCTCAACTTGATGCAATACAGCGCGGTCCGAATGCGCGACCTGGTCGACAACGTCCTTGATTTCGCACGGGCGCGGCTTGGCGATGGCCTGAAGCTGGAGGTCGTGGCGGAGGCGCCGTTGGGACCGGTGCTCGAGGGCGTGGTCGGTGAGGTTCGAGCGGTGAACCCGAACCGGGAAATCCGCTCGACGTTCGACCTGGTTCGCGATGTAAGATGTGATCATCCGCGGATCGCGCAGCTCCTGTCCAACCTTGTAGGCAATGCCGTCACTCACGGCGATCCGACAAAACCGATCGAAATCGGAGCGTGCACGCGCAATGGCACATTCGAACTCTGGGTGTCGAACGCAGGTGACCGCATTTCCGAAGCAGCTATGGGAACACTCTTCAAGCCGTTCTTCCGAGGCGAAGTGCGCGGCAGCCAGCAAGGACTGGGTCTGGGTCTCTACATCGCCAGCGAGATCGCACGGGTCCACGGTGGAGCACTTTCCGTGAGATCGGATGAGACCGAGACGCGCTTCACCTTCACTATGCCGCTCTAAGCGCATGTCAACGGCCATCTTCCCGCGCGAGACGGACGTTGACATGCCGGGATGTCGATGAATGGGTGGCGGCCGTGCGATTGCCTCGCCAAGCCATAGCATAAGCTGGTCATCGCCGAGATAAGGAAGGCGGTCTGATCAGCGTTTGCGGCGGGGGCCGTTCGGAAAGTGCTCCAGCAGCACCCCGAGTACCGTCTCAGCGGAGAACGGCTTTTGAATGAAACTTGCGTTGTCCGGCAGGTCGCCATCGTTCGGCAGCCGCGCCCCGGAAGCGACGACGACCTCGATGCCCGGCCAGCGTTCGGCCACCTTCCTGGCCAGTTGGAATCCATCCATATCCCCTCCCGTGTACACATCCGTGAAGAGAAGCTGGAGCGAATTGTATTTGATCAGGAACGCAAAGGCATCATCGGCCGACGACGCCTCGACGACATAGTATCCCGCGCCGGAGATGATGTCCGCGGTGTCCATGCGGATCAGTGGTTCGTCGTCCACGACAAGGGCGATTGGTTGGGAGATTTCGTCGAATTGCTTGCTGCTCATGCCGGGTAACCTTCGCGCCGCGCGGTTGTTCCACGCAGCGCGAAAGCATTTCGGCGACACCGGACGACGGCATTGTTTCCCCCTATTGCTGCACGCAGGAACGTTCGGCAATCCGGGTGCACGGTCGCCGTGGCCGGGGCCGTGGCCAGCAACGGAGATTCACCTCCATTCCATCTTAACGTCGGAACATAACGTTGCGCGGCGAGTTCTCATCTCACGGACGTGTGAACCCGCTCCGGGAAAACGAGGAATCTCAATGAAAATCATGATTTTGGCCGCGGCGCTCGTCGCAGCGTCGGCGATGGTGGCTGCTGCCCAGACAAACCCAGCACCATCGACCGAGAGCAACACGCCCGCAGTTGCAACCCCCAACACGAAGAACCCGACCGCGCCTGTAGAGGGAGCCAACAGCTTCACCGAGGCGCAGGCGAAGGACCGCATTGAGCAGGGAGGTTACAGCGGCGTGACGGGACTAAAGCTCGATGACAAGGGCGTATGGCAGGCATCCGCCACCAAGGACGGCAAGCCCGTCAAGGTCAGCCTCGACTATCAAGGCAACATTGTCGCCATGTGATCGCCAATAGCGATCGAACCCCCTTTTTTAGGAGACTTTCATGAGAACGATCACCGGACTTTTCGACGACTATAACGATGCAAGCTCGGCCGTCAGCGCCCTGGAAGCAGCGGGCATACCCTCCAACGACATCAGCATCGTCTCCAATAACGCGGACGACGGCCACGTTAACAACCAGTCGGGTGCTGCGACCGGGGCTGAATCCGGCGCCGGACTTGGCGCGGTTGTCGGCGGTGCAGGTGGCCTTCTGACCGGTTTGGGCATTATGGCCATTCCTGGCGTCGGTCCCGTCGTTGCGGCTGGTTGGCTTGCCGCGACGGCGGTCGGCGCTGTTGCTGGCGCAGTCGCAGGCAGTGCAGCCGGCGGACTGATTGGCGCACTGACGGATTCCGGGGTGTCCGAGGAGGATGCCAATCTCTATGCCGAGGGCATTCGACGCGGCGGCTCGCTCGTGACGGCAAGGGTCGACGAGGCATTTGCACCTGAGGCCGAGGCGATCCTGAAGGGCTTAAACTGGGTCGATCCCCTCGAACGCCGGGCGGCTTACAACGAACAGGGCTGGACGGAGTTCGACGACACGCTCGACCCCTACGCCCCGGATCAGATCGACCAAGAGCGTAAAAGATACCGCAGTCCCGCAAACCTCTGATCGATCGATCAGATCCGGCGAGAACGAAGCCAGGCGAGGTTATCGCCTGGTGCGAAAGAAAATTCAACCAACCCAAGGAGCCAATCATGGCCAAGGAAATCAAAACACTCGACGTGCTTTTCCACGACACGCTGAAGGATGTCTATTTCGCAGAAAACAAGATCGTCGCCACGCTGCCCAAGATGCACGACGCCGCGCAGAGCAAGCAGCTCAAGGACGCCTTTACGAAGCATCTCGCCGAGACGAAGGTCCATGTGCAACGGCTGGAAGAGGTCTTCAAGATCATCGGCAAGAAGCCGGAACAAAAGACCTGCGATGCAATCATGGGTATCGTAAAGGAGGGCGCTGAGATCATCGAGGACTATCAGGGCGCTCCGGCTCTCGATGCCGGCCTCCTGGCCGCCGCCCAGGCCGTCGAACACTACGAGATGTCGCGCTACGGCACCCTTAGAACATGGGCGCTTGAACTTGGCAGGAAGGACGCAGCGAAACTCCTTCAGACCACGCTTGACGAAGAGCAGGCGACCGACCTCGCCCTCACCTCGATCGCCACGAAGGTCGTCAACCAGAACGCTGAAAAGGCGGCCTAAAGCCTACGGTCAACGATCTGGACCCGATGGACGCGCGCACCGCGCGACCTTCGGGCGACCCTAGTGCCTACGCAGCCCCCACAGTCGCATCAACTGATTTGGCGCGGAGATTTCTGCCGGGAGCACGAAGGGGTCTTGCGAGCGTTTCGGCGCGGTGGCGGCCGCCTTGCTTATCGGAATGCCGTGACCCAAGCCCGCGACTGAATAGAGAGCCACGCGGACTTGCCCTGCTCGCTTCCAAGACCGCAGGACGCCCCATGATTTCTCCTCGAATCGCCCGGCTTCTTCGGGGATCCCAAGCACTTCGAGCCATTGCGCAATGCATGCATTTGCGTTGACGGGGTTGACCACCCTGTCCCGCGCTCCCTGCCAAATCGTCACTCTGATGTGGGACCATCAAGCCGGGGCGCGCTGTCGGCAGTCCACAATGTCGGTGCTTGACCGAAACCGCCGACAAATTCGAACAGGGAGTTTGAACGTTGAAAGGGAGCTCCAGACGTCTTGCCGTGAGAAGCTGCCGAACGAGCCGCGGGCATATCCATATTTGGTGTCTTCCAGCAGCTCCGCCGCAGGAACAACAGAGTGTCGCAATTATTCGTCACCGCTGAGGAAGTGCCCGATGGCGGCAAGAGGCCGAATTCCATCGCAGACGATTTTCGTGACGGCCAGCATCGGCACGGCCAGAATTGCTCCCGGCACACCCCACATCCAGAACCAGAAGATTAGCGCTATGATTACAAGTACCGGATTGAGCGTGAAGCGCCGGGCGAGCAGCACCGGCGTGATGATCTCTCCCTCGGCCACATGGATTAGAAAATAGAGCGCAGCCGGTAGAAGAGCCAGCCACAACGGATCTATTACCAGAAGGCCGGCGAGGAGAAAAATTCCGACCCCTAGAAGTGGTCCCATGATCGGGACATAGTTTAGAAGAAACGCCACGACACCCCATAGAACCGGATCACCGAGCCCTGTCAGCCACATGGCTATGCCTGTGGCCAGACCAACGGCGCCATTCATGACTGTGATGGTGACCAGATAGATAGAGATATTCTTCTCGACATCCTGGGACATTTCGACGACCTGGCGTTTCTCCTTGAAGTTAGGCAGTATTTCGACCATCCGTTTTAAGAACGTGCTTCCGGATACGAGCAAAAAGAACAATATGATGATGGTTTCGAAGAAACTGGCTGCGAAGTGGGTAGTTCCAGCAAATAACGTCGCTGCGATCGTTGAACCGCCTCCCCCACTTGAGACGGAACCCTGCTGCATGAAGTTGTCAAGCTGATGCAGGAACGTCTGGAGTGCTTTCACGGGTTGATTGAGGAACTTCAGACGCTCCTGCAATCTGGGAATACCTTCGGGCAGCTTCGCGGCCCACTCCGTCGCCGGACCGGAGATCGCAGCCCCGATACCGACGATGGCGCCGAAGACCAACAGGATTAGCAACAAAGCTGCAAGGCTTCTCGGAAAATGGAGTTTCTCGAGCAATCGCATGGCCGGCTGGAATAGAAGCTTAAGAACGAACGCGAGCACAATTGGCAGTACGATTTCGGCCGCCACGTAGGCAATACACAATATGGCGAGCGCCACCAGCAGTGAGAGCAGCACAACCACCGGATTGGTCGGCAAATCCAGCGATCTGACTTGTGCGACCGGACCCGTTTTGGGCTCTGCCACGTTATCGACGTTCAGTTCGGTATTGTCATCAGTCGCCATTTTGTATTTCCTCTGACCCTGCCAAACTGACCGGTCGAATTGAGTTGCAAGAGCCCGTTTGTCACCGACCCACAGAGTGCGTTTAAGCCTCGGTGTTTTTGCGGATCTGCTCACCGGGCTTGGCATCCTGCGCGCGGGTGCTCGAACGCCGGTAAGCCAGCGCTTCTCTTGAGGAAGGATTGCTGGAGCAAGAGGTCACGCCCAATAGTTGCAGTGGCTCCGCTTGCCGATGGCACGTTGTTGCTCCTTCACTGAGAAGAGCGGGTGTGTCTCGCTATGAGAACCAAAATTCCTGTCAAGTGTTCCGCCCTGTCTGACAGTTCCCAGCACAACTAGGTGAAGGCCGCCACCGCGTTGGGGCCGGGCGCGCGAAATGCCCTGTGCTTGCCCATTCAGCCCAGGTAAGACCCTCCAGCTCGTCGAAGGCGCGAACCACATGGAGCCTTACGAAAGTTCTTCAAACGACCCTCGACGGAGCCGGGGCCCGCGAAGCAGCAAAGCAAACCCGTCCCGGCGCCATGCCTTCATAGGAGCTCTCATGAGGAGGAACGCCTTACCTGACTCTCTCAATCATGCTCTGCCCAGCTTCTCCCGGACGTGAATCTAAAGGATTGCAGCTAGTTGCCCAGCAGACCCTGTATCTCGTAGCGATGCCGACAGGGACCTAGTCCCGGTCGCTTCCCGATTAAGCACGCACGCCATCTCCTCAGCATCGATTTTTGAAAGGTTTAGTAGGGGAATGAATCGCGGCTTGGCGACACTGCTGGAGTGCGTTTCAAACACCGCCCAACTGCCGTTCACCTCGCGCCGATGCGCGTAGGGCATTTCGGTCGTCTCGCTCATTTCACCATCTCCGGCATTGCGCCCTCTATAGAGCGCAGCAACACGGACTTTGAGGGGACATGCAGAGGACCGGCGAGAGGCAGCATCTTGGAGGTCAAGTAATGTGCTCGCTTAATCAGCGTCTGAAGGATTTGAGCGTCACGTGCACGAAAGTCGACATGCTGAATGCTGGAAGACATAGGGGTCCTCCTTTCAAATAAGGCCAGGGTTGGTGGCCCTGAAGTAGCAGCGCCTGTAAAAATTGCTACTGAAGTGGCGACAATGGGCGCAAGCCTATGTAATGGCAAGCGATCAATTGAGATCACTTCGGCCTGACCCTCACAAGAAGGCCATCTCGCCGATCTGTCCCAGGCAGAACGAAACAGCATTGATTGGACGAGAATCTCGGCGTGATCGACATCGACCTTTCGACTGCCGAACGTCTCGAACAGAATATGCACATGCCGGGATTGAGGTTCAGCGCGAGCGCTCCCCTATCGCCTGAGAGGACTGTAGAAAGTCGCGGTATCGCTGCTTAGGAACTACGCCGATTTCTTTAGCTTGGATGTGACTGCTCTGGGTCGGTGGCAGAAGAATGGCTCTCGTTTGTGCTCGCTTTCGAGGATTGCCGTCAGCCTCATCTTGTAATTGTGGTTGGCATCCCCATATTTGCTAAGGTAGCAGCCACAGCACGGGCGCTGCTTTCAAGGGCGCTTAGAAACGCTCTAGCCCCAATCAAGGAGGACACGATGTCTTCCACCCAATCCCTACACCGCGCAACTCGCTACCTCAGCCGGTTTCGGTATGTCGATTTCATCATCAAGTCGACACCAATAATATGCATGGCTTTCGTTCTTTACCTCATACTCCACGGCACGTTCGGGTAGCGGTAGCAGCGCGCATATTTACGGGCCGCAAGGCGCTTGCGGCATGAGCAACCCAACAGACATGAGGTTTTCCCATGACCGAACGCACCACAGCATCTGAAATCACCTTTTCTCACCCGTTCATCCTAGGTTCGCTGGTCGTACCGCTTGATGCCGGCACCTACCGGCTGATAGTGGATGAGGAGCTGATCGAGGGACTCTCTTTTCCCGCCTACAGAAGAACGGGAACGCATCTCGAAATTCCGGCGGTGGGGGTCGAGATTGGCACCAGGCAATTGCTGCAGGTTCCTCGACAGGAACTGGAGGCGGCAATGCAGAGGGATGCAGAAGACGGTGAGGAAAGCCTTGCTTCCCAAGTATGAGGTGCCCGACGGGCGTCGATGAGGCGAAGCCTCTCAGGACGTTTGACGATGTTCAGTTTTCAGTTCGCACCGGATCGTAGTGCAGTGAATTCCCGCTTTCGCAGTGGGTAATGGTGGCCACCATGGCTGTCGGGCTAGGCTGTGGTGACAATTTAACTATTTGATCCATAGCATGATGCTCGCGAGCTTTATGAAGCCGAGGAAGTTGTCGGCGATCTTGTCGTAGCGCGTTGCGATACGCCGCCATTGTTTGAGCTTGGC